>JAOAPQ010000358.1 GCA_025462965.1 Bryobacterales bacterium | reverse complement strand
ATCGCCCCAGCTCCGGATCGTGGTTTGACGTCGAAACATTGACCGTCTGAATCGCCTCGGCGGGAGTGATCAGGACCTGTAGCAAGCCGGTGCGTTCGTTGTTGTCGATGCCCTCAATCTGGAAGTTGTTGCCCATCCGCGGCTGTCCGTTCACGTTCGTCTGGAGGGAACTGGACGCATTAAAGAATTGCGAGTGCTGAAACGTTTCGACTGAGGTTCCGGGCACCAGATCCAAAAGACTCTGGAAGTTACGGTTCACGCCGAGCGGCAGCTCTTCCACAATCTGGGCATCCATCGAGCGGCCGGTATCCGCACGTTCGGTCTGAAGAACCGAGGATGTCGCGCTGACCTCAATGGTTTCGCTTACATTGCCCGGTTGTAACTGAATATCCGCGCGCGGGCTTGTGTTTGCCTCGACCGTGATTCCGCCTTTGATTTCCTTTTTGAAGCCAGCCATTTCCACCTCCACGCTATAGAGTCCCGGCGGAATATCCGGGAACGCGTAGTTACCGCTGGCGTTCGTCTGGCCGATCTTGACGATACGGGTATTGGTCTCCGTAAGCGTGACTTTGGCGCTCGCGACGGAACCGCCCGATGTGTCAGTTACGGTGCCCAACAGCGTTCCGTTAACTGCCTGAGAATAAGCGGGGACAGCGCACAATAGATAGAGCGGCGCAATAATGGCGATCCAACGTAGACCCTTCATTGGCGCCTACTATATAACCGCCTGGCATCAAATACAACGTTTAATTAAATAAATTTACAATTTAGTTATGACATCCAGGTCAAGGGAGGATAGGCTTCACATGCTCGCCATCCTTCAACACATGGTCTGAAGGCAAAGCCACCATCTCGTCGTCCCTTAAGCCGGAGGTTATCTGTGTGTGAATAACATTGAAGGTTCCCACTTCCACCCGTCGCCGCCGGATCAAAGAGCCGTTCTCCAGTACATACACGTCAGTAACTCCGGAGTGACGCTGGATGGTTTCCTTGGGAACGGTCAGCGCATTCGGAACCACGCTGGTTTGGATGAAGGCGTTGATGTTAGTACCGGGCATGAGCACCCGGTCCGGGTTGTCGATGGTGCATAAAACCTCGCCGACCTGTCGCGTGCCCAGCCCAGTGATTTGGGTGGGCAGGCGTTCCACGGTACCTTGCCAGCTCCGGCTCGGAAGCGCATCCCAGGTGATCTTAACGGGCTGGCCTACCGCGACGCGGCCCAGTTCGGGTTCATCCACGTAAACGCGGACGCGCAGCCGGTCGAGCTTTCCGATGGCGGCGACCAGATCTCCGGCGTTCAGATAGGCACCCAGGCGCGCGGGCAGATCGTAGACGACGCCGGACAACGGAGAGCGGATGACGGCCTTACCGAGCCTGGCTTGTGTTCCCCGGACGGTGGACTCCGCTTCGTGCAGCCGCGCCTGGCTGGCCGAAACATCGGATTTCGTTACCAACGCCGCCTTCTGGCGCTCAAGTGACTCGATCTGCAAATCCAGCTGCTGCACGCGCGCGTGGACTGCTTCCACTTCCACCGCGGTTGCGGCCTGCTTCTCATTGAGCCGGCGCAGCGATCCGTACTCTTTGTTGGCCTCGGCGCGATCCAGGGTGGCGCGGCTCAGCTGGTTGGCGATATCGGTCAACTCGCTCGCGGTGCCGCCCTTGTTGAGAGTATCCAGTTCAGCCTGAGCCTGCTCCACGCGGGCCTGCGACGCCTGGATCTGGTCGGCGGCGCCCGGTGCGCCGAGCTGGGCGATTAGCGCGTCCTTGGCGATGGCCTGGCCCTGCCGCACGGGCAGGCGCTCCACCAGGCCGGCGGCGTCGGCGTGGACCGCCGTCCATTCGAAGGGCTCAACCTTGCCGTTCGTCGGAAGATTGCTGACCAGTGTTTCATGCGCCGGCTTGACGAAGCGGACCTCCGGCACAGGCTTTCCGGAACGCACAATGAACCACGCCCCAAGCCCCGCGGCCACGGCGAGGAGCAACCATTTCAATCTTTTCATGCCTTCTCTTGCAGAATCTCACACTTACGGGAGAAGCACAGTCTTGCCGCCGCTCCATTCGCGCACGGTCTGGAGCGCCGCATTGGCTTCAGACAGCGGATACCGATGCGTGATCTCGCCCGCGAACTTCTCCTTCCAACCCGTGCTCGCGAGCAGGGTGAGCGCCGCATCCACGTGCCGCGGCTCGAAGCCCCACGAACCGACCATGCGCAGTTGCTTGCGCGTGACCGTGTGCGGGTTAAACGAGATTTCGCCCGCATTCGCGTACTGGCCGAGCACCAGAAACTGGGCGCCATCGCGGCAAAAGCCCAGTCCCTCATTGACGGCGTCGGGATGGCCGACGCATTCCACAACAACGTCCGCGCCGTGCGGGCCGGTTTGAGCGAGAACGGCTTCGCGGCGCTGGGCGGGATCCGGGAACTCAGAGATATTGATGGTGGCGTCCGCGCCAAAGACGCGTGCGAGCTCGAGCCGGTGGTTCGGCCCGCCGACTACGACAACCTTCGCCGCTCCTGACTCCCTGCTCACCGCGAGGGCCGCCAATCCCACGGGCCCGGAGCCCTGGATCACCACCACATCGCCCCAGGTTACGGGCGCGCGCTCGAGGCCATGGATCGCGGTGGTGAGGGCGCAACCGGCGCCTACGACCGCTTCGCCGGGCAGGTCACCCGGCAGGCGGAAGATGGAGCTGCCGGGGCGCAGCAGAATCTTTTCCGCATAGCCGCCGCGCAGGTGCGGCGCCTCGCTGGCGTTGTAAGAGATGCCGTAGGCCTTGCGCGATAGACAGCGCGTGGGTTGGCGCTTCAGGCGGCAATAGAAGCATTCGCCGCAGTTGATGGAACTCGCCCAGGTCACCCGGTCGCCTTCGCGGAGCGGATTGCCGCGCCAATCGAGTTTGAGCCCTGGGCCGACGCGTTCGAGGCGCCCGACCGATTCGTGTCCAAGGATGACGGGCAGCGGGATGGGGAGTTGTCCGAGCCAGAGATGCGCGTCCGTACCGCAGATTCCGGCGATTTCGACGCGTACCAGAGCTTCGCCGGGCGCGAGTTCCCCCGGTTCCGGATACTCGCGGTTTGTGAGGGGTTGTCCAAAGGCTTCGAGGACGGACGCTTTTACCATCGGTTCATGTCTAACATAGAGCAAGGAGTTCTCGCACACGAATGAGAAAGAAGATGGCGCTGGTGCTGTCGGCCGGCGGGTACTTCGGCGCGTACCAGGTCGGGGTATGGAAAGCGCTGGCTCGCGAGATGCGGATTGACATGGTGGTGGGCGCATCGGTCGGCGCGTTGAACGGGTTACCCATCGCTGCCGGGTGCCCGGCGGAAGAATTGGAAGAGCGATGGCTGGACCCGGACACGGCGAGCCACCTGACATTTCATCCGAAGCCCGGCCTGCGCAACGGTTTTTTTCAATCCGCGCCGCTGCTTCACAATGTGCAGGAACTTTTCCAACGATACAAACCCGTGATGCCTTTCGGGCTGGTGGCAGTGGAATTGCCGCGGCTCAGGCCGCGCCTGTTCGAGACCCCGGACGTGACGCCCCGCCATCTGCTGGCCACCTGTTCGATTCCGTTCATCCTACCTTCGGTGAAGATCGACGGACGCCGGTACACCGACGGCGGGCTATTGGAGAAGCTTCCTCTTTGGGCAGCGGTGAAGATGGGCGCGGAGGAAATCCTGGCCATCGATTCGCTGCCGAATGTGACCCCGTGGTGGGTACACACCGGTACTTCCATCATGCGGACTTTTCGTCCGCCGAGGACGATTTCGCGGGAAGTTCGCGTGACGACGATCGAGCCGAGCGAGCCGATGGGCACGGCGCACGATGCGGTGATCTGGAAGGTGGAGAACATCGAGCGGTGGATTGCGATGGGAGAGCGGGACGCGGCGCGTGTGTTTGCACTACAATGAGCCTTTTATGCCCAATTTTCGGATCTACCGGATGAAGGAGTCGCCGCGCCAGAACTTCCGGTGGGCGCCGCATGTCTCCGGGCTGGCGCAGGTGAAGCCGAAAGATTACGAAGCGGACGAGCCGGTGGAGGCAAGCCACGAGTATGCGGCCTGGTCGCTGCTCCGGAGTACGCCAAAGCCGTTGGCGGTGGGCGACTTGCTGGAGGCGGAAACCGGCGAATTGAGAATCTGTAAGTACGTTGGTTTCGAGAAGGCTTTTTGGATTGTTCCCGAAGTTGCGCCGCCCGCCGCGGTGTCGAACGAAGGTCAGTAGAAACGGGCCAATTTTATGGACAGGGAAGCCAGGCTGGGCGACGTTATCGACGACTTCTGCATCAAGTGCAAGCGGCTGACGAATCACGCGGTGGTATCCCTGATGGGCGGGCAGCCGGCGAAGGTTCGCTGCCGGACCTGTTACAACGACCACGATTACCGGCGTGAGCAGGCCCCGCCGCCCAAGGTGGATGCCCGCAAGGCGGCTCTGTTCCAGGAGGT
>JAOAPQ010000353.1 GCA_025462965.1 Bryobacterales bacterium | reverse complement strand
AACGCCGTTCGCAAGGTTTCCGAATCCGATGTCGATTGGAAAGCTTTCCTGATGCAGCGGAAATACCGGCCGTGGGATGCCGATCAATATGCCGGTTGGATGGGCTATCGGGAGTTCTCCCGTGGACCCCATACCCAGTTCATGCCGCATTTCATCGACCTTGTACACTTCGTCACCGGCGCCAGTTATCCCGAGCGTGTTATGGCCATGGGCGGCACCTTCCGCTGGAAAGACGCTCGAACTGCGCCGGATTCCATCGAAGTCGTCCTGGAATATAAAGAAGGCTTTCTGGCGCGCTACAACTCCAGTTTCGGCACAAATACAAACAGCTTCATGAAGCTCTTTGGAACCCGCGGTGTCATCGATGCTACGCACTGGACTGCTCCCTGGCTGGTTAGCGGCGAGGGCGTAACCGATCCGGATCGCATCTTGACAGCCGGCAAACTACCTGAGGTGCCCAGTACGCCGCATATGAAGAACTGGTTCGATTGCATGCGCTCCCGCCAGCAACCGGCGGCTCCCATCGATACCGGTTACGGCCATTCGGTCGCAAGCATCATGGCCGACGAGTCTTACCTGCGCGGGCGCCGCATGGTGCATGACCCGGTCAGGCGAACTATTCACGAGGGCTGACAATGGCCGCTTCGCCGAATACGGCATGATTGATGACGGTCCGTTTTTCGGAAGTAAAAACCAGGTGAATTTTCCCATCGCGCGTCTGGATCATGTACGGATATGCGTAATCGTGCGGACCCGTCGCGATGTTCTTGCGCACCGAAAAGCTTTCGCCATTATCGCGAGAAAGCGCAACCGTCAAAGGAGTGCGGTCATGCATGCTGTCGTTATAGACCAGCAACAGGTGATCATTGTTCAGCCGCAGCAGATCGACTGCCGCATTCGGATTCGGAATCGTTGTCTCCACACCAGGGCTCCAAGTCGCTCCGCCATCCCGAGATTCACTGCGAACCACGTACCCCTCAGATGTCTCTCCGTAGCCGCCGCCCCGCCTCAAGAATGCGATTAGAAACGTATTCGTAATCTGTGCAACGGCAGGTTGCAGCGCACCGAGCCGTGAGTGAATGCGGCTACTTTCCGTCCAGTTCTTTCGGGTAGGGCGGTACCGAAGAAAGAAAGATGCCGTTTCGGAACCCACAACCTCCTGGTCGAATCCGGTTTCCTTCCACACGGGCAGCAGGTAATCTCCATCCGTCAGGACAATCGGTTTCCCTCGTACCATAGTGCCTTCTTCGAAGCTCACCACCGAAGAGTCCGACCATGTACGCGCGCCATCGTGCGAGACCTTAACCGCAATGCGCGAACTAGACCAGGTCTTCCCGGGACGAATCACATACCAAAGCCACACCTCTCCATCCGGTGCTTGCCAGATGACTGGATTACCCACCGAGTAGAATTCATCGTGCGCCAGCTTGATCGGCAGCGTCCATTTGCCCTTGGCAAATCGCGAACCATAAACCGCCGTATCCGACTCGTATTCCCCGCCGCCCCCATACCAGGTCAGATACAAATCGCCATTCTGCAATTCAGTAAGGGAAGCCGGGTGCTTGTATCTGCCGGTGGGCGTCTCCGGTCCGAACACCCTCCGTATCGAAATCGCAGTCTCATCGGAACCAGTTAAAAGAGCCGTGCCGATAGCCAGGATCGACAACACTCGCAGAATCTTCGACACGGCAATGAGTATAAAACCGGACGTCAAAAATTGATACAGTTGATTGAATTCTGAAATGACAGACAACTCGCCACTTTCCTGGGAACATCCAGTCCGCAGCCGGCTGAAAAACGGGCTACCGGTACTCGCTCTGACCATCACGACCAGTAACGTGGAAGCCGCCGCGCTCGCAGCCACGCTGGGCTTCCATTTCCTCTGGGTGGAGATGGAACACTCTCCCATCACGCTGGAGACGCTACGGCTGATGGTGTTGGCTACCCGCGGCCTTCCGGCGATGATCTTCGCACGCGTTCCCCTGATTGAGCTGTGGACAGCCAAGCGCGTCCTCGACCAGGGCGTTTCGGGAGTGATCTTCCCGTTCACATCCACGCCGGAACTGGCGAATCGCGCGGCACAGGCGTGCCGGTATCCACCCGCTGGCCTGCGCGGGTCAGGTGCTGGCCTAGCCACCTCCACATGGCCGGACAAAGGCAGTTACTACGATTCAGCAGACGCCAACGTTCTGACCGTCACCGTCATCGAAGAGGCCTGCGCCGTGGACCGGATCGACGAAATCGCCGCAGTCCCCGGCATCGACGTCCTGTTCATCGGCACCAGCGATCTCTCGTTCTCTCTGGGTCTTCGCGGCGTCCAAAATCATCCGCGTCTCCAGCAGGCCATCGACAAAATTGTTGCGGCGGCCAAACAACACGGAAAGTTCCTGGGCCGTCCCGCCGCGAGTGCCGAACAGGTACGTGAGTTCCAGGCCCAGGGCTTTCAAATGTTCCAATGCACCACAGAGCTAGGCCTCATCGCCGCCGGCGCACGCCAGATTCTGGACCCCCTGGGCATCTCCGGCATCCCTCAGGATCAGCGCGCCTTTTATTGATTCTCGCGCGCTAGTTTCTGGGAAATCGTTGCGGCCGTTCCGGAAACCGCCTGAATCAGCCGATTTTCGTGCTCGGAGTTTTCCAAACGCATCCGCGGCAGCGAGATGGAAATCGCGCCAACCGCTGCGTCCGCGGGCCCAATAATCGGGCACGCGAAACAGACGCCTCCCAGCGTACTCTCTTCCCAATCTTCCGCATGGCCGCACGCGCGTACGTGGTCCAGCTGCTGCTGAATCACTCGTTCATCGGTAATCGTGTGCTGCGTGATCGGCGCCGTCCCATAGGTCCGGAGCAGGTGCTCCCTTTTGTCCCGGCCCAGAAACGCCGCAATCGCCTTCCCCATAGAGCTGCCGTGCGGCGGCAGAATGCGGCCCAGCGTATTCGTCATACGAACCAGTTGCGGGCTTTCCACCACCATCACCACCTCGATATGGTTTTCGTAAAGGGCCGCCATGCTCGCCGTCTCACGAAACTCATGGACGAGCGTCCGCAGCGGTTCCTGCCCGTGCTTCAGCATCAACTGCACACTGCGCACCGGCATCTGACGGTTGGAGTCGCCGCTCAGTAGATAACGTCCCGCGGCATTCCTGGTCGCATAGCTGAGGCTCTCCAGAGTTCGCACAATGCGAAAAGCAGATGTCTTGGTCAAATGGAGCCGTGCCGCTACTTCAATTAACGTAAGACCATCCCGCGCCTGCGACAACTCTTCCAGCGCCTGCAGCCCCTTCTCCAGTGCTCGGGAGAAATACTGATCCGCTGCCGGCGGCTCCGGTGGAGCGGGAACCTCGAGAACACGCGCCTTAGAGCGTCCTGCGGCTGAAGTCTTTGACATTTTCTTGATGCCGGAAAAAGTGCCCCCCAAACGAGTAGTTTAGCCAGCTTTGCGGATCAATGTTCGCGAATCAGCCAGACCTCCGCCAACCGCGACCGATTGCGCCAGTTCAGTTTCTCCTCACCCGGCGGCCTTTCCCAGGTAAGCGTCAGACGCCGCCCCTTCAGAAACCGGCGGTCCACTGGAAACTCGCGAACGTCCCCAATCTCCTTGCTGCCTCCCGCCGCCTCCACGCGCTCGCCGTTAATGCGCAGCATCGGGCTGCCATACCCCGTTTCCCTCACAACGTAGGTTGCATTTGGGTCAAGGGCTTCGTAAACCATGCCGCTCGGCCATGCGGTAGTCTGCCAGGAAAGCCGCGCGCGGCTCAAACCGTTGTCCCACCACCAAAACGCCGCACCGGGATGCGGGCCCGTGTCAGGCTCCGTCGCATGCTCGAATGCGACCACGTGAGGCTCATTCGCGACATTGCCGATATCGTCGTAGAAACTTCCCTCTCCCGGATGCCCCCACTTCGCAATCTGCACCAACTGTTTCACCTTCTCGTCTTCGGAACCAAGCCCCCGAACCGCCGCAAATCGATCTTCCAACCACCACCGGTTATTTAATGGCCGGTCAACAAAATCCAGCACCGCGCCCCGTTCTTCACCAATCGCGAAATACTTGTTCACACTGGTTTGCAGCCCAATCGAGCGGAACAGCAAATCGCAAAGGTCCACAATCCGGTCCCGCAGCCGCGGGCTCGGTGGTTCACTGACGGACCGCTCCAGTTCCCGTTCGGCGTCTATCATGGCGCGCTCTGAACCCCGCCGGCCGGCGTCCGAAAGAATGCGATTCGCGTCGTCTTCCAGTTTCGTTTCGCTCATCAGCCTGTGCCGAATATACGCATCGTAGTTTGCGCGCAGTAAACACATTTGCCAGCGCCAGTTCCGTTCCAGCCGTGGCGCCCGCGCCTCCAAACTCTGCCACTGCAGCAATGTCCCCTCAACCGCGCCATTGTCGATCAAAGGACCACGCCAGTTCCGCTCCAGCCCCAGAATGGCGTCCGCCGCTGCTTGGTCCACGTTCGCCTGAAAATACGCGCGGGAATACTGCACCAGAATATCGCGGACATTCTGATCGGGATCCCAGCTCAGCGCGCTCCAGACAGTCTTGTTCACGTCGTCGTGAATTCCATCCGAGTAGGAAATGAATCCGTCCGTATAAGCGGCCTCGCGATTATGGATGAGCGCATACTCAGCCGGACGCGGATTGATCGCCTCACGCCCAAGCGTCAGCGCATACGCCTGGTCCCAGGACGGCACTTCATACTGCGACAACTTGTTGTGCGTCAGATCCGGGTAAGAGCGGAGCCCGTATTGTTTCGGCAACCGTGCACGCGTTTCCGGTATCGGCGGACTTGAGGGGCCCGCGACCAATCCTCCGAACCATGGCGGACGCCGCTGGTCGATGTAGCGATAAATCCAATCCACCTGTTCCTTCGTGAACCACTGCAGGGATAGCCAGATCTTAGCCTGGGCATGAGACGCGCGCATCGATCGCGCCATGTCCTCCAAATACGGAAGCACCAGTTCCGGAGCGTTGTTGCCAGGGTCTCCGCCTGGAAAGAAGACGCCCGTCAGTTGCGGCGTATCGCGAAAGAACTGGTCGCACTTCTTCAGCTCATCCGAGCGTCTCTTGGCGTCTTTCAATTCGAAGTCCGCCGGGATCCACGCCCAGTAATCCAGCCCATAGCGGTCGCATATCTCTCCCATGGCACGATTGATATCCCGCCGCGGAAACTTCATCACAGGCGTCTCCCGGTCGTCATGAAACGGAATGCTCTCAATGCTGTTGACACCGAAGAAAGTAAGTTCCCGAATATACTGCTCGAATTGCGCCGCGCTCCACGCGTCATACGAATTCGCCTGCGCGCGATACCCCAACTGATGGCCGCGGATGCGATAACGAGGTGACGTCGCCACCGCCGTATCAGCCGCCAATGTCAAACTCTTCGGTTCCGCATTCAGAAGCCGGAGTAGATGCCCAACGCCGAAAAGCACGCCACGCGCATCTTTCCCATGAATCGTAACTCTGGGCGAGGGACCTTGCTCCACACGAATCCGGTAACCCTCCGCACCAATGCCACCAACATCGCCCACCCCAATCGCGATTGCCGCTTGTCCCACAGGCAACTGAGATGCGCTCCTTAACCGCAAACCGGTGCGCTTCTCCACTTCCTCCGCCAGCACCAATGCCGCCGTCCGCTCCGCTTTCGGCAAGTCTCCCGCATCGCTTACAATCACCGCGTTGCTGAGATCCAGCACGCCCGAAGCCTTCTTGGCAGCCGCCGCACCCGGATCCCAGATCGTCGCCGCCACGAACCTTTCATTGTGGGGCGCATCGTTGAAGTAATAAACCGTCACAACCTTTCCGTCGCTGCGTTGCACACTCCTCGGGTAGCCCATGTCCCACGCCGCGGCGCCCTCGCGTACCGGAATCACTTCGCCCCAGGTCTTGCCTTCGTCTCTGCTCAAGCGCGCGCGTATCCCGTATGGCTTTGCCCGGTAACCGTAAGTCACGCACAACCGCCCGTCGCGAAGCTTGAGCAGCATCCCGGGATTCCCGCCAAACTCTCCGGTGCCGGCCACCGTCCCCGCAAATGCCCAGTGCGCTCCGTTGTCCCCCGAGCCATACGAATCGATGCGATTGGCCGTGCCCTCATGAACACGCACCACCGATAGCAGTTTGGCCGGCGAAAGCCGTACTGTAGAGGGCATAATCGCGAATCCATTAGGCTCGCTATCGAGGTACGATACAAACTTCCACGTCCGCCCGCCGTCTTTCGTTCGCGCGCAGAACGGCCTGCCCTCCTTCTTGTTCGCCTTTGCCTCGGTCAGGTATACGGTTGCCGCGCGCGGACCTTCAATCTCGTAATCCGTTCGCGCCAGCACACCATTGCCGAATTGCGGAAACCGGAACGGTCCGCTCCAACTTTTTCCTTTGTCGTAGGTGTACCAGAGTAAAGACGGGCCGGCGTTCGAATCGATAAACCGGATGGTCATAGCAAACCCAGGCTCGCTGAAGTCCATTGGCTGCGCAAGATCTCTAGGCTCCCGCCCACCCTGGGCAGGCGGCAGCAGATCCCTCGGTGCCTCTACCGTCCACGTTGCACCGCCATCCAAACTTCGCGCCAGCCGCGGTTCTTCCGGTTTGTCCGGGTCCTGCTGATGCCGGTCGCCCGTGCGTTCTTTGTGCCACGCCGCTGCGAACCCGACCAGAATCTCATCCCCCCATTGCCAAATGCCGTGGTTTGCAGGCCATCCACCCAACCGCCCGGCTTCGCGGTAAACCACTTTGTTCTCACCAGGCGCGGCCTCCAATACAAGCGCGAGCGCAACGAAGGCGAACAGTATTTTCACGTGGCCCTACCAGTGCAGCCGCAGAGCAAGCTGAATCTGCCGCCCCGTCGTCACCACGCTCGTGATCGAACCCGCCGCCAGCGATCCGATGCTTGTATTCGGATACCCGAAATTGGCTTTGTTCAGCACGTTGAAGAATTCCCCCCGCAGCGTGAGTCCCGTCCCCTCCGTTATCCGGAAGTCTTTGTGCGCTCCCAGATCCCACGTAACCAGCCCGGGCGCAATCACAATGTTGCGTCCCGCGTTCCCAAACGTATAAAGCGCCGGAGCGACGAAGCAACTCGTGTCATACCAGTGCTGAATCGTTCGCTGCGAGTTCGACAGATTGCCATCGCAGACGCGGTTCGGATACTGGGCCGTCCCCGTATTTGAAGTCGATGTCGCCATAGTCACTGTTCCCGGAGGCCCGTTCTGAGCAGTTACAATGCTGGTCAACGCCCACCCTCCCGCAACACCATCCAGAATTCGAGAAGCATTTGCCAGATACTGCCGCCCTTTGCCGAACGGCAGATCGTAAATGGCACTCAATGTAAATCGCTGTGGAAAGTTAAAATCCGCCAAGCCGTACTCTGTCTTCACATTGCGCGGATCTTGCACGTTCACCCGGCTTTCCGCCGAAGCCGAATTCCCGCCACCGCCTTCATCGATCGCCTTGCTGAACGTGTACGCCGCCAGGAACGACATTCCTTTACTAAATCGCTTTTCCGCCGAAAGCTCCAGCGCGTGGTAAGTCGAAATCCCGATCGGCTCATAGGAAGCGATCGTGGCGTACTGCGGATACGGGCGCCTTGCCGGAATCGCCCCAGCCCCCGGAACCGCGACGTTTTCATCGAGCGAAATACTCAGGTGATTTCCCCTTGATCCCACGTATGCTCCCCGAACCACGAGACTCGGTGTCATCTGGCGTTCCACCGTCAGGTTCCACTGCTGCATCGTTGCCGTCGGATTTCGTTGCGGTATATAAACAACGCTCGGCAAATTCGCCGATGAAAGAGTGTTGGGAATGCCATTCGCAGTCGTCAGACAGGGCACCGTCGCGCTGCACGAGACACTGTACGACTGCGCAAACGGATAATTAATAAACAGCCGTGCCGACCCTCCCGTCCCCTGCTCATTGAAGAAGTACAAACCGTAAGCGCTCCGCACGACGGTCTTCTCGCCCAGCCGGTAAGCCAGTCCGACGCGCGGCGCAAAATCGTTCTTCCGAACATTCAATATTCCCGCTGAAACGCCCGATTGTCCGGCTACGGCAACAGTTCCCGACCCGGGCAGAAAATCCGATTGCCGGTTATAGCGTTCCACCGGCGGCGTGAACAGGTCATAGCGAAGTCCAAGGTTGATGGTCAGGCGTGTCGTCGCCCGCCATTGGTCCTGCGCATAACCTCCGTACTCCGTGTAAGTCAGGTAAGGGATCCCGTTTGGCAAAGAAGACTTCGTGGATCCCCCAGGCAGCCCAAGTAGAAAATCCGCAAATGCCGCTCCGGTTCCCGCCGCCGACGCCGGGTTGTTCGTATAGTTCCCGCTGAACGCAAGCGATCCGGAGGAATTGCCAAGTTGAAAAAATCCGAACGCGTTATGCACCGCGCTGAACCCGAACTTCATGGAGTGCGCGCCCCGCGTCCAGGAGAGCGTATCGCTCAGTTGAAAAGTGTTTTGCGGAATAATTTCCGGCACCGATGTCGAACTGTACCCCGAGTAACCGCTGAGACTGATACTGGCCAGGCTCGAAGCAACATAGCTGGTGTTCGAACCGGACAAACCCAGTTTGTCCGAGGTATTATTGCCGAGATCGAGGGGCGTGACCTGCAGAAAGAATCGCGTATACCCAAGTGCCAGTTGGTTCACCACTGCCGGCGTGAAGGTATGGATTTCCTGCAGCGTCGCTTGCTGACTCGGCGCATGGTTCAACCGGTTCGAACCAGAATAGGCAAGCGGGTTCAAGACTCCGTTCTTCTCGACGGGAACCGCCTGCGGATACGTCAAGTCGTAAGTCCCATACGTGTATCTTCCGAACATGCTATCCGTGGCCGAAAACGTATGATCCACGCGCGCATCATACTGATCCTGAACCTGTACCGAAAGTATGTTAAATCGGAAGTTATTGGTCTGGCCGGGTAAATTGGGCTGCGCAAAAATTTGCAACAGATTCAGTGCAACCGGGTCCAGCCTGCTCACGGGAATCACGTTGCCCGGGAATTGCTGGCGCGTGTTCGTCGCGGCGTTGTAAGTCGCAGGGTCGTAGATCTTACTTGGATAGCTGCTGAAATCACCGTTCCGCAAATTCGCCGCCGGCTCACTCAGAATCGACGTCGAAGATGAGTGAATCCGCAATCCCTGGTAGTCACCAAAGAAAAACGTTTTGTTCCGCTTGATGGGTCCGCCCACGGCGAATCCGAACTGGTTCTGCTGGAACGGCGGCTTCTGCGCATCGAAGAACTGCCGCGCATCGAAATCGCTGTTGCGCAGAAACTCGAATGCGGAGCCATGGAGGTTGTTCGAACCCGAACGCGTGATCACATTCACGACCGCGCCGCCTGTAGCAAACTCAGCGTCGGAGTTTCCGATCTGCACCTTGAATTCAGCGATGCTTTCCAGATTCGGAAACACCTTCAACGTACCCACGGATTGGTCGCGATCGTCCAGCCCGTCAATCATAAAGAGGTTAAACGTGCCGCGCGCCCCGCTCGCCGTAATCTCCGCTCCCGCTCGCCTGGTTTCATTGCCCCCGCCCGACTGCCGTATGCCGCCCACCGGTCCCGGCGTCACCCCCGACACCAGCAGGGCCAGTTGTGAGAAGTTCCGCCCGTTCAACGGCAGTTCTTCGGTCGCTTGCTGTGTCAGCACATTGCCCACCTCTGTCGATTCGGTGTTCAGCAGAGGTGCGCCTCCTTCCACTGTCATCTCCTGCTGCAATGCGCCAGGGATCAGCTTGAAATCCTGCTGCACCACTTGTTGGATCTGTAAAGCAAGCCCGTGTCTTACGGCTGAACCGAACCCCGGCGCCGACGCTTCCACCGAGTATGTGCCGGGCTTCAGTAAAGGGGCGGTATAAAAGCCATCCGCGCTGGTTGAGCGCGTGATCGCGGTACCGTCTTCCTGGTTCGACACCTTCACCTTCGCGTTGGCTATAGCGGCTCCTGAGGCGTCCGTCACCTGTCCGGTGAAGCTTCCCGTCGCGTTTACCTGGCCTTGCACCGACACTGGAATTAACAGCGCCGCAAGCAGCATTATTCGATTGATAGATCTCATAAGAACTCTTCGTGGGGTTCGTGATTACCGGAAAAACGGAAGCGCGTGTGTATCTCTCGGACGGCGGTCTCAATTTCAGTCATTACATCCGGGCCGAACGGTTCGTAGGGTTCGGCCAGAACGTTCTTGCAATAGCCAATGCACGAAAGCGCGCCCTTCATCCCGCGCAAATAGGCGGAGCCTTCAGGCGACGCGTGATAAATCCTCGTGCTTATCTCCATCACCACCGCTTGCATCCGCGCCACTTTTCCCAAGTCTCCGGCCGTGGCAGCGCGATACAACTCTACATAGAAGCGCGGCGATAAGTTGGAACCGCCCGCAATGCCGCCGTGCACCCCGAATCGGATGGCTTCCGCAAGCATTTCCTCAGGCCCGCACAACACGGCGAAATCGGGGCGGTCTGCAAGTATACTCACCAGCGCACGCAGGTTCGCGCCATCTCCAGAGCTGTCCTTGACACCGAATACATTCGGCAAACCCGCCAACGCCCGCACGGTTTCAGGGGCAAAAGGCGTTTGCGTGTGACTGGGGATGTTATACAGGTATACGGGCAACGGTAGTTCTGGTATGAGCCTCCGCATATAGCCAAGCAGTTCCTGCTGGCTGGTTGGGTAGTAATAAGGCGGTGCGACTACCAGTGCGGACGCCCCATGCTCCGCCGCGTGACGCGCCGTTCGCATACTTTCCGCCATGGCGGTGTCCGTGATGCTCACCAGCACCGGTACCCGGCCGCGCACCTGGCAGCAGATCAATTCCACAAGCTCTTCGCGCAACCGGTAGCTTAGACCGGGCGCCTCCCCTGTTGTTCCCAGGAGGAATAGCCCACTCACCCCGGCGGCAATCATCCTCTCCGCTTGCCGCCCCGCGGCAACCGTATCAAGCCTGTCGCCGCTTAGCAGCGGAGTCACCATGGGGGGAATAATGCCGCGAAGCGGCCTGGGGAGAGGGACCATAGCGTAGCGTCAATTATACATACGTTGTTTCATTTTTTGTCAATTTGTACCGTTTTCTCAACTCTGGTTATATAATCTCGTCCATGCGATTTCTTGCGCGGCTGTGTCTTGTTTTCGTTGCGTCCCTCCCGCTTCACGCTCTGGATCTCCGGAACGCCGTGATCGTTGTACCGCCCGGCGCGTCTTCCCCGGAACGAAAGGCCGCGCAGATGCTCACCGAAGAAATCGCGAAACGAACCCAGATTCGCCTCCCGGTCGCGGCCTCATCGGTGGCGTCCCGCCCCTCCATCTTTCTCGGCACAACGGCGGAACTCGCCGCCCGCGCCCGGTCCCTGCCCACAGAGACGCGCATCGCCGATGGCTACCGGGTAAAACGCGACGGCAACAACATCGTGATCGCCGGTAACGATCCGCGCGGTGTCCTCTTTGGCGCCGGGTACCTGCTACGCAACCTACACATGGAGCGGCAAGTCCTCGAAGCCGCGGACAATCTGCAAGTATCCTCCGCGCCGCGTTACCCACTCCGCGGCCACCAACTCGGCTACCGTCCCAAAGTAAACGCCTACGATGGGTGGACCCCCGCCCAGTTCGAACAATACATCCGCGATCTCGCCGTTTTCGGAACAAACGCCATCGAATTGATCCCCCCGCGTTCCGATGACGATGAGGACAGCCCCCACTTTCCCCTTCCGAAGATCGACATGATGGAGGAAGTCTCGAAGATCTGCGACCAGTACGGCCTGGATGTGTGGATCTGGTATCCGGCCATGGACAAAGATTATTCCGATGCCGCAACAGTGGATTTCGCGTTGAAAGAATGGGACGAAGTCTATCGCAGGCTGCCCCGCATCGATGCCATCTTCGTTCCCGGTGGCGACCCCGGTCACACCCGCCCCAGACACATGATGGTGCTCCTCGAAAAACAAACGCAGTTGCTTCACAAAACTCACCCAAAGGCCCAGATGTGGATGTCCCCGCAAAGCTTCTCGACAGAATGGATGGACGAGTGGTTCCAGATCATGAGCCGCAATCCCGAGTGGCTCAGCGGTGTTGTCTACGGGCCTCAGGTCCGCATCCCCCTCCCGGAATTCCGCGCAAAGGTACCTGCGAAATACCCCGTCCGCCGCTATCCCGATATCACGCACAGCCGGCACAGCCAGTACCCCGTTCCGGATTGGGACCTGGCCTTCGCCAGCACCGAAGGCCGCGAGGTCATCAACCCCAGGCCCACTCAGGAAGCGCAAATGTTTCACCTCTACGAGAAGTACGCCAATGGCTTCCTCACCTACTCCGAAGGCGTGAATGACGACGTCAACAAGTTTGTATGGAGCGGCCTCGGCTGGAACCCCGACACACCGGTCGTCGAAACCCTCCGCGATTTCGGCCGCTACTTCATCGATTGGCGTATGGCCGACGGGTTCGCCCAGGGCCTGCTATCGCTGGAACGCAACTGGGTGGGCCCGCTTGCGACGAACACCGGGGTGGATACCACCCTCCAACAGTTTCAAAGCATGGAGCAGACGGCCTCACCCCAGGTCCTGGAGAACTGGCGCTTCCAGCAAGCACTCTACCGCGCCTATTACGACTACTACACACGGGCACGCCTTCTCTACGAAACGGAACTCGAAACCGCAGCACTGGATAAGCTGCGCTCCGCGCCCCGCGTCGGCGCACTCCTCGCCGCCGGCGAAGCCGAAAGCATCCTGAACCGGGCTCTCACAGATCCGCCGGCGCAATGGGCCCGTGCCCGCGTCTTCGAAATGGCCGAAGCTATGTTTCAATCCATCCGCGCTCAGGTAAGCGTGCCTCGGTATAAAGCGGAAGCGGCAGAGCGCGGTGCTAACCTCGACATGATTGATGTGCCCTTGAACAATCGTGGCTGGCTCAACACGCGCTTTGCCGCCATCCGTAAAATGGATGACGAGCGCGACCGCCTCAAGGCCGTCGATGAGATCGTAAACTGGACCAACCCCGGGCCAGGCGGCTTCTATGACGATCTTGGCGATCTCACCCGCCAGCCGCATCTTCTCCGTGGCCCCGGCTTCGCTCAGGATCCGGCATACTTCCGTTCTTCCCTTGTAGGCTTTGCCTTTCGCGGCCTCGGAGGCGGCATGCTCCAAAGCCCGCGCTCCTGGTGGACCCACGCTGAAACCCTCTACGATGCGCCGCTCCAGATGAGCTATGGCGATCTCGATCCGAACGCCCAATACAAGCTCCGCGTCGTCTACGCCGGCGATTCCACCGGCCCCAAAATCCGCCTCACCGCCGGAACCAACATCCAAATCCATCCCCTCATGCAGCGCCCCATTCCATTTCGCCCCGTTGAGTTCGATATCCCGCGCCAGGCAACCGCGAGCGGCGAACTAAACCTCAGCTGGAATCGCGAAACGGGTCTGGGCGATGCCGGCCGCGGCATGCAAGTCGCGGAAGTCTGGCTCATCAAAAAATGAGCGTGAGCAAATCCCAATACGCGTGGCTCGTAGTGGCCATGCTCTGGTTCATATCTTTCTTTAACTACGCGGACCGCCAGGCCATTTTCTCCGTATTCCCCCTGCTGGAGAAGGAAATGAAACTCGACCCCGTCCAGCTCGGCATGCTGGGCTCATCGTTCGCCTGGGTCTACGGCCTCATGGGACCGGTCGCCGGCTTCATCGTAGATCGCATCCGCCGCAAGACCGCAATCCTGGCCGGTCTCCAAACCTGGAGCATCATCTGCGCCGCCACCGCTTCGGCCGTTACCTTCCCGCAGCTCCTCTTCTTCCGCGCCGCCGAAGGCTTGGGAGAAAGCATCTACTACCCCGCGTCCATGTCCATGCTCGGCGATTATCACTGCTCGCAGACACGCTCGCGCGCTATGGGAGTCCACCAGACTAGCGTCTACCTGGGTACCATCGGCGGCGGCTTCTTCGCCGGGATCATCGGCCAGCGCTACGGCTGGCGATGGTCGTTCTTGTTCTTCGGCGTTCTCGGCATCCTGCTCGGCGTGGTGCTAACCCGTTATCTCCGCGAGCCAGTAAGAGGCGCGCAGGAGCCGGCGCCCCAGCAGCACGAAAAAATAAGTGCCCGCGAGTATGGAAACCTCCTCTCGCGTACGCCGACCCTCATCATCCTGATGGCCGCCTTCGTCTGTTCCAATTTCGTCGCTGTCGTGTTGCTCTCCTGGATGCCAAAATTCCTCTACGACAACTTCCACATGAGCCTCGCCATGTCCGGCCTCACAGCCACGATCTACGTCCAGTTGGCCAGCATGATAGGCTCTCCCGTGGGCGGTTGGTTGGCGGATCTCCTGAGCCGCCGAACCAAACGCGGCCGCATGATCGTCCAGGCAATCGGTGTCTTCGGCGGAGCCCCGTTCGTCGCCATGTGCGGCCTCTCGCACTCCATGGCCACGCTCATCCTGGCCCTCACAGCATGGGGCTTCTTCAAGGGTCTCTACGATGCAAACATCTGGGCGTCTCTATTCGATGTCGTGCCTCCGCACGCGCGCGGGACCGCATGCGGGGCGATGAATGCGGTGGGCTGGCTTGGCGGCGGTGGGACCGCGCCCCTCCTCATCGGTATCATCGCCCGCCAATACAACAGCTTGGGCTTCGCCATTGCAATCGCCTCTGTCGTCTATCTCGCGGCAGGAGCCTTGCTGCTCACCGGCCTCATGCTTTTCGTCAAGAAGGACGCAATCCGAATGGACGCGCTCGCCCTAATGCGATAACACCAGCTGCCGCAACACTTCAAGACACCGGGAAGTGCACGGGCTCTCGACTCCCGTACTGTCCACAAACTGACGTGCGCGGGGTTGTCAGGCGGCGCGATCATAGTAATTCAGAATTCCGCCTAGGCGGCTTCGGTATCGAACGAGTCCGTCGTTATGGGTGAGCCTGCACATCGGGAACGATCAGTAGATTGCCGATGCCTCGACCGCAAAGTGCGGGTGCATGCCACACTTGTGAAGCGTGGGCTGGCAGTAGCGCGCTGCAGCTTGGAAGATGTGCAGCCGCTCCGGATTCTAAGAGGTGCTCTGGATGTTGGATGTAGTGGCTTGCGGCACGGTACGATGCAGGCAACCCACAATGACAGCCTCGTTGTTGACTATGTGGTTTATCCCTTAGATGATGGAGGTGGGTGATACCGGCTCTCGATCCGGCCACTGGCGCGCAGCCTATTGGTGATCATCGGGCAACACCGGAGGAAATAGGAAGGCGTTCGGGTTCACTCCGCGTCGGCGTTGGCTTTTGAAAGGGTCCCGGGCAGCGGCCAGAGCCTTTTGGGCGGCTGGCGTTGAGGACATATTCATCGACGCGGGACCATTCGCTGTCGCCAACGACTCGGCGGCTTGCTGAGGTATTACTCCCGAGCCGCTTGATTCTTTGACCACACGGGAGTGCCCTCCTGGATGAGAGAGTAGACGTTTTTGAAAAGCAGCATCAACAGGCTCGCATCCAACGCCTGACTGCCTTGGCCAAAGAGCTCGGCTACCAACTCACATCACCAATAGCCCAAGCCTGATTCTTGCTATGGGGCGAGGAAAGTCACAGATTAGAGAACTGCTGAGCGTTATCGAGCACCGCAGATCCCATTTCAAGCGAATCCGACTCTCTCTCATGTCCGGCCTCGACATGGAAAGTAGAAGCCG
>JAOAPQ010000326.1 GCA_025462965.1 Bryobacterales bacterium | reverse complement strand
GGATATCTTCGGGGCGATGACGCAGCGGCGGTAGTTCAATAGGAAACACACTCAGACGATAGAAGAGGTCTTCGCGGAATTGCCGTTCTTCGATCATTTCAGCGAGATTCCGATGTGTGGCGCAGATTACGCGCACATCAGTGTGAATTGTGGCACCGCCGCCTAAACGCTCGAACTGTCGTTCCTGCAGGACTCGAAGAATCTTGGGTTGCAGTTCGAAGGGAAGGTCGCCGATCTCGTCCAAGAACAGGGTGCCCTTGTGAGCGAGCTCGAACCGTCCAATACTGCGCGCGACCGCACCGGTATAGGCGCCACGCTCGTGACCGAACAGCTCGCTTTCCAGCAAGCCTGCAGGAATGGCAGCGCAGTTCACCTTCACAAACCGGCCGTTCGATCGGTCGCTGCACTTGTGAATGGTTTCAGCAATCAGTTCCTTGCCCGTTCCTGTTTCGCCGCTGATCAACACCGTGGCGTCGGTCGGCGCCACGATCCGCGCCATACCGAGTACCCGCCGTAGCGCGGCGCTGTTCCCGACAATGCGGGGTAAGCCTCTGACGCAGAGTTCATTGCTGTTGAGCGAGGCTTTCGCCGACCTAGCATCCTCGATTTCAAAGGACGCGTTACGATTGACCGCAAGCATTTCACTCGCCCAGCGTATTTGTACTGCCATTCTTTACCCCTTTTTGTTGATACGATTAAAGCTAACGTTCGCCTCGAGACCTCGTGATCCACTCGCGGACGTATCCAGCGCAATTCTTGAGTGTCATACTGTCCCCTTCGCAGCGTCCGAGAAAGCTGATAGCATCTCGACCTACAACAGTCAGATCCTTGAGGTCCAAAATGATGTGGCGTCCTTTGGCTTCCGACTTAATCAGTGCTTCCAACTCAGCTATATCTTGCTCATCCATTTGACCGCTCAGCGTAAAGACCACTTCCCCGTTCGCCGACCTTTGAATTCTCAGCATTCTATTCTTTCAGGAAGGAGATTCTTACCCGTGGACAGGGCGTTCCCTCCGACGCCTTTTTATGCTGCGCGCGTTGCTACTCCCCACGCTTTCACGGCTTCCGGTTCACGGCCAAAAATGAGGGCAACGGAACCCTCCTCGTGGCTCACGCGGATGCAATCGCCGCGGTGAATCTGGCCGCTGGCCATCAGGTTCGACAATGGATGTACGAGCATGCGCTCGATCGCGCGCTTCAAGGGACGCGCGCCATACCTGACATCGGTGCCCTCCGTCAGCAAAAATTCCCTGGCGGTATCGGTGACATCAATCAGGAATGGTTTGCTTGCGGCAGCAGCCCGGATACGTTGCTGCACGATTTCAAGCTCAATATTGACGATCCTGCGCAGTTCCTCGGCGCCGAGAGATTTGAAGACTACGACTTTATCCAATCGGTTGATGAACTCGGGCGTGAACTTTCGACGGGCGGCCGCGATGCCGGCGCCCGAGATCCGGGCTCTGAGTTTCGCACTGTTACCGGTGTCCTCCAGTGGGGCAACATGGAAGCCCAGCCGTGGATTCAGTAGAGAGCTCATTTCGGTTGCGCCGAGCTTGCCAGTGAGGAAGATCATCGCCGCGGAGAAATCGACTTTGCGATTGTCCCCCAAGGTCAAAGTGGCTTTGTCCAGGATGCCCAGGAGAAGATTCCATAAAGCGTCCGATGCCTTTTCGATCTCATCGAAAAGCACGAAACTGATCTTTACCTTTTCTGTGTGATGCTGATTCAGCGCTTCTTGCGACAACAGCGGTTGGGTTTCGCGGTGCCCCAGGTATCCCGGAGGCGACCCGATCAACTTCGCGATCTCATGGCTGTGTTGAAACTCCGCGCAATCGATTTTGATGACGGATCGAGGATCATTCACCAGACTCTCCGCGGTTGCCTCGACAACGCGAGTTTTTCCAGAGCCGGTGGGCCCAAGGAACAGAAAGTTTCCGATCGGACGCCCGACCGGGGCTAACCCGGCCAGGTACGTTTGATAAGCCCTCACGATCTGGTGAATTGCCTCGTCTTGTCCAATGACGAGCCGCCGGAGTCTGCTCTCCAGATCTTCTGCCTGCATTCCGGTTCTGGTGGGGTCTAGTAATGTGAGCCTCGGCATTTCTCCTTCTCCTCGAGCAGCGGCTATATCGTTTCTGTCTGCTGCGAGTGTTCAGCCTCTAGAAAAGCAAACTTCGCCCCAATCGTAAGCTATTGAAAATTTAAGGGCGAACTCTCGCGGAGGATCAGCGTAACTTCGCCAATCTCGCCAATCTCGACATTTTCGACGACAGCGGGAAACTCTCGCTAAACAGTCGGGCCGGACTGGCCGAATTTGAATCGGGTTTTGCGAATTTTGAGCGCTCTGATCCTGGACTCAAGGGTAGAGCGGGGAATCCCGAGCTTGGCTGCCGCCCCAAAGGATCCAGAGACCCGACCTCTGCTCTCAGCCAGCGCGGCTTCGATGATTTCTCGCTCTCCCCGAGACTCGCGTTCCGTCGGCCGGGACACCTGAACGTGAGGTGGCGGTTGGGGCGATTCTTTTGAAAGCCACGATTCATCGACCGCAAAGATATTACCGGAGCTGACAATCAAGGACCTTTCAATCACGTTCTGCAGTTCGCGAATATTACCCGGCCAGGGATACGACTGAAGAAGATCGAGGCTCTTTTTGTTCACAGCTTGAAAATTCCTTCCGGCTTTCCTTGCGTAACGTTCGATGAAATACCCGACCAGCAGGGGGATGTCTTCTCTTCGCTCCCGCAGAGGAGGCATGTCAATGGGAAAAACGTTGAGCCGGTAAAACAGGTCGCTCCTGAACGTGCTCGCAGCGATCGCAGCCCCCAAGTCGCGGTTCGTGGCGGCAAGCACCCGAACATCATTGCGGATGGGCCCAGTTCCGCCGACACGCTCAAATTCGTGCTCCTGTAGAACACGCAACAGAGCAATCTGGGTCTCGGCAGGAAGTTCTCCAACTTCATCGAGGAAGATCGTGCCTCCTTCGGCTAGTTCGAAGCGCCCTAAGCGTCGCTGGATCGCCCCGGTGAAGGCGCCCTTCTCATGGCCGAACAATTCTGAACCGACCAATTCGCGCGGGATTGCCGCGCAGTTCACACTCACAAAGGCGCGCGAGGAGCGGCGGGAGCGTTTGTGAATGGCGCGGGCGACCAGTTCCTTACCCGTGCCGGTCTCGCCGGTGATCAGAACGCTGGAGTCGGTCGGAGCGACCCTGGATATACGGGAGAGCACCGTTTGCAGGGGCGCCGAAGTCCCGACGATCTCCTCGAACATCGACGCCTTATCGATTTCTTCGCGCAACGCAACGTTCTCGTTCAGGAGTCTTTCTTCAGCCTGCTTGCGATCCTCTATATCGGTTGCTGCGGCATACCAACGTGTGACGCGTCCTTGTTCATCTCGCACGGGGTTATACCGGAAGAGAAACCAGCGATACTTTCCGTCATTTCTCAGAAAGCGTGCTTCGACTTCGTGCGGGAGGCCACTTGAGAATTTACTTTGAGTTTCGCTGGTCACGCGTTCCCAATCATCTGGATGATAGTATTTGTGACGGTCGGTGCTCCGCCACTGCTCAAGGGTGAAACCGAAATAATCGAGCATGGTTTGATTGGCATAAAGACGAGTGCGATCGCGATCAGGCCCTAGTACAGCGACGTACTGCGGCGCGAAATCCAGGATCTGTCGAAGCTCCACTTCGCTTTGCCGGATCTTGTCTTCCGCTTGCTTTGCCGCTGTGACGTCCGTCACGGCTCCTATGAATTCGAGGTGACACGACGGAGTCTTCAACGCGCGAGCTATTACGTGGAGGTGCTTGATCCTACCATCCGGCATTAGCAGGCTATGTTCAATATCAAAATCTGTCTTTTCGTTGATGGCGTGGTCGAGAGCCCGCTGGACGCGATCTTTGTCGTCGGGATGCATTCGCTGGAATACCAACTCCAACGTTGGCTTAAGCGCTCGATCGTGTTCAAAAATGTTATAGGTTTCCTCCGACCAGTAGATTTCACCCGTTACAACGCCCCAGCCGAAGCTCCCCGTGTGGCTTATGCTCTGCCCTTGCGCCAGGAAAGTTTCGCCGCGCTGCAGTTCGGAATAGAGGCTGGCATTCTCCAGTGAAATCGCGGCTTGCGAAGCCAGTAACTCCAGCACCGCGATCCGGTCCGAGGTGAAGGCACACGGAGTCAAACTGTTCTCCAAATAGAGTGCGCCGACGAGCTTCGTTTGTTTGACGATAGGCAGGCAGAGGACGGATCTCGGGCGCTTCTGCCGCACATATTCGTCGTCTGAATACAAGTTCCCGGCCGAAGCGTCTTCAAGGACCACGCGCTCCCGCGTCCGGATCAGATAACGAAGCGCGGATTGTGGGAGATCGGATGCCGTGACGGCTGTCTGTCGAACAGTGACCTGGGCGCCGCCGCGCCCCGAGACCGCCTCAGCCTCGATCTGCGGCTCGTCACCCCGGAAAAGGATGAGCAGACCCCGCTCGGCGCAGGCATGCTCCACCGCGATTCGCATGAGCTT
The DNA here is from genome assembly GCA_025462965.1 of Bryobacterales bacterium. Classification (GTDB taxonomy): domain Bacteria; phylum Acidobacteriota; class Terriglobia; order Bryobacterales; family Bryobacteraceae; genus JALYXI01. The sequence continues at coordinate 2,245 of JAOAPQ010000326.1, read as the reverse complement.
CTCGATCAGCTTGGGTAGGACAATCTCGCTCGAGAGTGCCTGTGAGGCCTTGACCACTGTATCGACGTCCAACTGCCCGACGGGCCGGCCAATCGTGGCGGAGAAGGTGGGAGATCGCTCCTCGTGCAGGTGCGGGTAGCGTTCGTCGAGCTGCTTCACCTTGCCGAGGGCACCCCAGCGGTCGTAGCAGTTCCGCGCGCTGCGGAGACAGGCGAGGCCGATCGTGTCGATGCCGCGCGCCAGGTAGAACCGCGCCGCCAGCTCATGGGCCAAGGCCTCGTTCTGCACGAAGCCTTGCTCACGCGCCAAGTGGATAGCTTCCTCGTAGAGACGCATGGCATCGGTGTCTCGCTTTTCGATGCGGGCGATTTCGGCCAATACCAGAGCGTGCTTGTCGGCGAACGTCGGTGGATAGTTTTCGGCCCACTCGCGCAGTTGTTCCCGGTGCCCCGTCAGGAGTTCGCGCCAGGCTTGCCGCTCGTCGGCCGACGCGTTTTCATAGCATGCAGTCACAGTCAATGCGGAATAATAAACGTAGTCGAGCCGCTGGATCTGAACGGCTGAGGTCCAAAGCAGCAGCTTCACCTTGCCAGCTGCCGCGAGAGCCTCGGCGTAGTCGCCCGACAGGAACCGCGCCTTCAGTTTGAGCATCCAGTACCAGAAGATCATCAAGGCCATCCGATCCTCTGTCAGCTGCGCCTCGAACGTCGCCTCGTCGAACTGCGCGTCGCTGAAGGTGGAAAAGGTTGCGGTCCGGCCCTGCATGGCCGCAATGAAGCGTTGCTGGCTCCGGACGATGTCCTCCACATCGCGGTACTTGGCCTTTCGGACAAAGTCCAGAGCCATCTCCGACTCGCGCCATACCGCGTCCAGCGGATCGTTCCGCAGGAGAAGGCCTGTAATAGATGGCGCCATACCGTAGCAAGCGAAAGCCAGATCACCCGTCTCGATCGCGGTGCGAACGGTCGCCCGCATGAAATCGATAGCGCTCGAGATCGGCTGCGTCCAGACGGTGACGGTTCCCATTAGGTGGTAGATCTTCGCCTGGTAGACGATTAAGCCGTGCTTCTCGACAAGGTCGCATGCGAGCTTGGCGAAACGATAACCATCGGTGTAACGATGAAAGACCGGGCCGAGGATGCTCCCGAAATAGCCATAGCCTAGCGCGGAAGCGCCGGTCGTCCCGCGCTGCATGCCGACCTTCACCATGCAGCACAGATGGAAGCAACCCAAACGGAAGTCGGTTAAATAGGCAGGGGGACTAAGGGCCGAGAGCACCTGCATGGCGGCTTGCAGTTCCGGATCGGTCATCATCGGCAGATCGATCAGGCTCTCAATCGGTCGCCCATCGAGGGTTTGCCAGACCGTCTCGTATTCGGCCTGGACCTGCTCCCAGGTCGGGTGTGCGGGGATGTCAATGCCGAACAGGCGAAGGCACGTGAGCGCGCTGTCCACAGCCTGCTGGTTTTCTGACGTAATCAGGTGGAACTGGACCTTCAGGCGGTAGACGGCCGCCTGGTCGACTTTCGACGCCCCGCGCTGCAGCAACTCCCCAATCAGTTGTCCGGTTTTTTCGAAGTTACCGCTCAGAAGCTCGCACTCCGCGCGTTCGAGCCATAAGTTGAACGTCAACTCGTAATGGCCGCCCCAGTCTATTTCGTCCAAGAGCTCCGTGCCGGCCGAAAAATACGCGCGCGCCGATGCATAGGCCGCGGACGCCTTGGCCTTTCGCCCGGCACTCAGATCGATCGCCGCCACCTGGGCTTTCTCGTCGCGATCGATGAGCAGTGCGGCGCCCCGATTGAGTTGGTTTGCGACCTCGAAGAGATGCTCGGCGAGGCCGTCCGCAGTCATGCTCGCCAGCAGCGCCCGGCCAATCCGAAGGTGTGCCGCCGCGCGCTCGTGTTCGGGGATAAGCGCATAGGCGGCCTCCCGAATACGGTCGTGAACGAACGCATAGGAGCGCTCCAGGCGGAGGATCAGCCCCGCACGGGCGGCTTTCCAGAGCGCCGTGTGGATCTCCTCTTCCGATTCCGCGTAAACCAGAGCCAGGGTCGCGATCTCGACGGCGTTGCCGAGAAAGGCGAGCTGCCGGAGTCCGTCCTGCGTTGCGCCGGACAAGCGCTTTAGCTTCCCCATCATGAGATCCACTACGTTGTCGGTATAGCCCTTCGCGCGAATCCGAGCCAGGTCCCAGACCCAGGCTGATGCGTCCGGGTCAAACCCGAGCAGTCCTTCCTCGGGC
>JAOAPQ010000270.1 GCA_025462965.1 Bryobacterales bacterium | reverse complement strand
GGGAGCAGATCCGCCCAGACCTCGTAAACGAAAGGCCACTGCCTGCGCAGGGTGTACCAGCCGAAATTCGGCGCCGAACTGTATTGGACGGCGTGGTTTCTCATGGCCTGATCCTCGGCATGAGAGTTTCCGGGGCGAACGTAGAAGAGCTCGTAGTGAGAGGCGTCGGGCCGGGCGCGGAATGCGATGCCGATGAAGCCGGGCATTCTTGCGCCGGGCGGTGCGGTTATCTTCAAGGCGATGTCGGCTTCGATGGTTCCATCCTGAAAGTCTGTATCGGGCAGAAGGGCGAAGCCGTCGTCGGGAGCGTCCTTGGTGAGGCGGACGGCCTTGCGGCCCTTGTACTCGACTGGTTCGAGTTTGACGTTCTTCGGCACGAGACCCTTGGCGTCACTCAGCGCGAATGTTTGCACCTTCGCGGGCGTTTGGCCCAGCAGGCTCGCCGATGCGAGCAGTATTGTCAGATGCGGATAGCCCATTGTTGTGTGACCTCTCCTTCGGATGCTTGCTGCGCGCGCCTATCCGTTGTGCTTCGGAGGGACGGGCTTGTGGTGTCAGCAAGTTACTTCAGAACGGGGGAGCGCAACTGATCGCTTGCGGGACGCATGTGTCCGGTTTCGACAATATCCTACTCGGCTCGCAGGGCTTTATCCTACTCAGCGCGTAGCGCTTCCACGGGGTCGACAGCGATTACCTTCCGCGCCGGTACGTAACTTGCCAGCACCGCGGCGGCAACTAATGCGATGGAAACCGTGCCGTAAGTAATGGGATCCACCGGGTTGACATCAAACAGCAGCGACGCCATGAGCTGTGAGAGGCCAACCGCGACAGCCAACCCGCACACTACTCCTATCCCGGCGAGCAGGAGACCGTGGCGGACAAACATTTGGGTGAGTTCCCGATTGCACGCGCCGATGGCCATGCGGATACCAATCTCGCGCGTACGCTGAGAGACCGAGTAAGAGATGACGCCGTAAATGCCGACCACGCCGAGCAGCAACGCCATGCCGCCTGCGATCGCGAGCATCACGAGCGTGAACGATGTGCGCGCGAGCGACTTCTCATAGATCTGCTGCAAGGTACGCACGTCCGCGAGAGGCAGATTCGGATTTACCGACCAGACGGCCTGACGGACCTCCTTGAGGAAGTTTTCCGACCCGGTGCGGTTGCTGCGAATGATGTAGGCCATCGAGCGCCGGACACTTACCGCGTCATTTTCGAAATCCTTCATGAGGGGAGGCCAATACACATTCGAGGGCGCTTTCCGATTGAGCCCGTCATCCCGCATGTCGCCTACAACGCCGACAACTTGACGCCATAGGCCCTTCTCGGTCTCCCGGATCTGCCGGCCGAGCGCGCCGGCCGGACTGCCCCACAGCTCGCGCGCCGTGTTCTCGGAAACAATTGCCACCGGGATTTTGTCGTAAGAATCGGTCCACGTGAAATCGCGGCCGGCGATCACGCGGCTGCCCATGGTCTTGAACAAACCGGGCGAGACGAATTTGAAGCGCCGCAAGGGTGGAATCTGTCCCTCCGGGTATGGGCGGCCTTCGACAACGATCGGGTCGGTCCAGCTTTGTCCATCCATCGGGATGGAGCTGAGCAGAGCGGCCGAGGAGACGCCCGGAATCGCGGCAATCTTCGTCAGTATGTCCTGCTGCATTCGCAGGACGCGCTCGGGGTCTTTCACCCGCGCTTCGGGTATGGAAAGGCGCAGAGTCTGCACTTCCCGCGGCGACGTGAACCCGGGCTGCACCTGCTTCAGCGCTTGAAAGGTGCGAATCATGAGGCCTGAACTGATCAGCAGGACCAGCGCCAAGGCCACCTGCACAACGACCAGCACGCTCCTAGCGCGATGGCGCTCACGGCTCAGGCTTAGCGTCCGTCCGCCGCTACGGAGAGCGTTCATCAGGCGCGGGCCCGTATATTTGAGAACCGGAATTGCGCCGAAGAACATGCCGGCCGCGAGTGAAACGGCGAAGGTGAACAGGAGAACGACCGGATCGAGGGAAATTTCGTCGAGTCGCGGCAGGTTCGCCGGGCCTAAGGAGACCAACACCCGCAGGGCCGCAGCGGCCAACGCCAAGCCGAGAGCTCCGCCCATCAGCGCGAGGACGACGCTTTCGACCAACAACTCGCGAGCGATGGCAGACGAACCCGCCCCGAGCGCGGCGCGAATGGCCAGTTCCTGCTGGCGTCCATCGGCTCTCACGAGCAGCAGGTTCGCTACGTTCGCGCATGCGATGAGAAGCACCATGCCGATGGTGCCCATGAGGACCCAGAGTACGTTACCGATATCGCCCACGAGATCCTGCTTGAAGGGCCGCAGGTTGGGACCGATGCGCGCGCCCTCGAACATTTTTGCGCTGAAGCCCGGCGGCGGGGGAAAGCTCCGGTTGGCTATGGGAAGCATGCGCGCGATATCGGCGTTCGCCATCGCGAGGGTGACGCCGGGCTTGAGTCTCGCCACGGCCTGATAGCTAAAGTTCCCGAGAAATAGTTTGTTGCGATCGAATTGGAAGGGCGCGATCAGCGAAGGATGTGTGTTCAGGAAGCGGAAGCTTTTCGGCAGGACCCCGATCACTTCGCGGGCGGTTCCGTCCACGATGATTCTGCGCCCGATGACCGAGGCGGCGCCCCCGAATCTGGATTGCCAATAGCCGTAGGACATCAGCACGGTTTTGGGGCTACCGGGTGAATCGTCTTTATGCGAAAATCCGCGGCCGAGGATGGGCTGAACGCCCAACACGGGGAGCGTGCCCTGCGTCACCAGCAGGCTTGGCAAACGTTCGGGCTCAGCCTGTCCTGTCACGCTGACTGCGTCTTCGTTCCAAAGACCGATATCCCGGAAACTGCGATTTTCGGCGCGATAGACGAAGTAGAGCGACGGCGCCATATTCAATTCCTTGAGATTCAAACCGGGGGCGGTGTGCCAGACGCCGATCAGCTCCTCGGGATGCGGATAAGGCAGCGGCTTGAGCAGGACGGTTTCGATGACGCTGAAAATGGCGGTGTTCGCGCCGATACCGATTGCGAGCGTCACCAGAGTGACGATTGTAAAGCCCGGCGACTGCAGCAGCCGCCGGAAAATGTGTCTGAGCTGGATGCCGAACGAACTCACGGGTTCACCGCCTTAGAAACGCATACGCATCGGCGGCGGAATCGGTGCGAAAAAACTTACGGCTTTCCGGCGGTTGCCGCAGCGGATTGCATTGCCGCGATGCGGGCATTCATCTCGCGCGTGAGGTGCGGGACGATGCCGACCATCCGTTCCAGCACCATGAGCTGGGCGCGATGATGCATCTCGTGCTCTTTAGTGGCGAGGAGCATCTCAAAACGCGATTTGCCCGACGGCGTCGCACCGGGCGGCAAGCTGACCATTTCGCTGAGGAAATCTTCGGAGAGGCTTTCGAGCCACTGGGCGAAACGCTCGCCTTCTCCGGTTAGCGCATCGAGGATTTGTTGTTTATTGCGCGGCGATGCCTCGTCGGCCTGGAGTTTGGCAAAAAATCCCTGGAAGTCGAAGCCTTCGAACGATACGCGACGTTCAACGGCGTGGAACTGCTCCAGAAACTTGGTGGCCAGGGCGATATGGATGAGGGTTTGCGCGACGGTCCGGGTGTCGGGCGAGGCGCTGAAGCCGTAGTGCTGCTCGTCGATATCCTGGGCGATTGCGATTGTGTTTGCGCGGACGGTGCGGAAACTGGCGGCGAGTTCTTTCGATCCGTAGTAGGTCATAGCGACTATCAGGTTATAGCAGCCTGGGTGAGAAGAGCACGGTATTTTTCGGGGAGGCGAACTACGGACATGTCGCGGCCGACACAAAGATGTTTGGTGAAGCCGGTGGCGAGAAGGTCGCCATCGCTCTCGCGGCGCATTTCATAGCCGAAGCGGATCATTTTGGGGTTGGCTTCTTCCACGACCGTTCGGACCAGCACCTCGTCGTCGAAACGGGCGGGGCGGAGGTAGCGGCAGTTCGCTTCCACTACGACCAGGAAGAGGCCGTCCTCGCGCTCCATGTCGCGGTATCGGAAGCCGAGCGCGCTGCAGAAATCGACGCGGGCGACTTCCATCCAGATCAGGTAATTCGCGTGATAAACGACGCCCATCTGGTCGGTTTCGGCGTAGCGAACACGCACACGGGACTCATTAGTCTGCAACCCGCTAGTATACCCGGGCGTCTGTTAGACTCAGGCTATCGAATGCGCGTAACTGTCCTATTTTTCGGTAGTTTAAAGGATGTAACCGGGTGCGCCGAGGAGACACTCGAGCTGCCGGAGGGCTCGCATCTGGCGGGTATTTTCGATCATTATGCGCAACGGTTTCCCAAACTGCGGACGATGGCGGGGAGTATCGTGATGGCGCGCAACCAAGAGTTTTCGCCTCTGGCGAGTGCAGTGGCGGAGGGAGACGAAGTGGCGTTCCTGCCTCCGGTAAGCGGCGGCGCCGATGGGCGCTACCACTTGGAAATTTCGGACGGCGACGGTCATTTTTTCGCACTCACGCGCTACAAGATCGAAACGCGGGAGTTGACCGAACGGATGCTGGCGGGGAGCGATGGGGCCGTGGTGGCGTTCGAGGGCGTGGTCCGCGATAACACGAAAGGGCGGGCGACGCGGTTTCTGGAATACGAATGCTACGAGCCGATGGCGGTGAAGATGATGGCGGCGATCGGGCGCGAGATTGCGGAATCGAGGCAGATTGGGCGCATTGCCATGGTGCACCGGCTGGGACGCATGGAGATCGGTGAGGCGAGCGTGGCGATCGTGGTTACCGCGCCGCACCGCCGCCCCGCTTTCGAGGGCGCGCTCGAGGGCATCGATCGTCTGAAGAAGCTGGTGCCGATCTGGAAGAAAGAGCATTTCGCGGATGGCGAAGTGTGGGTGGAAGGCGAATGGGATGAGCGGGTGCGAAATCCACCGGCGTAGCTGGCTTCGCTTGAGCGTGGGAATAGCCGCGGGTCCGGCTTTGTTCGCGCAAGAGGCGGACATTCGCGTCGACGTGCGGTTGGTGCGTGTGCTTGCCACGGTTAAGGACGGGGCGGGTTCTCTCATCGGCGACCTGAGCCGCCAGGATTTCGCGGTGCTAGATAACGGCGTGGACCAGAAGATCGCGGTGTTCGAGCGGCGCACGGAACAGCCGCTTTCGGTCTCTCTGCTGGTGGATACGAGCGGTTCGACCGCGAAGGACCTGAAGTACGAAGTGGACTCGGTGACGCGATTCCTGCATGCGCTGTTCGCGGAGGGAAATCCCGAGGACAGAGTGTCGCTATACAGCTTCAATTACGAAGTGGTACAGCAAAGTTCCTTCACGCGCAGCGAGAACGGGCTGGAGCGTAAGCTGCGCCAGCTGCACGGCGAGGCGGGCACTGCTCTTTATGACGCGATCTATCTGGCGGCCCGCGAGCTGGAAAAGCGCCAGGGCCGCAAAGTGATGCTGATTGTAACCGACGGCGGCGATACGGTGAGCGCGAAGGACTACCATGCCGCGCTGAATGCCGCGCAGCTGGCGGATGCGGTGATCTATCCGG
>JAOAPQ010000060.1 GCA_025462965.1 Bryobacterales bacterium | reverse complement strand
CCCACGTGCTTGCCGGCAAGGTTCCGGTGTACCTGGGCGGCGCGAGCATGCAACAGCTCTATGGCATTCCCGGGCTGCCGACATCCTCCAACATCGCGGGCGGCTTGAACTCGCAAAGCGTGAGCGGATATTCGCAGTTCGGACGCCAGACCAGCAATCCGCAGTTTCAAAATCCGACATCCTTCAACCCCAAGCTGAATTATTCCCTGATCAAGGGCCGCCACTCGCTCAAGGCGGGCTACGAGTTCGTAGCCATCCGCACCGAGGTTCTGGATGTGAACCCGCTCTACGGCGCCGATACCTATGCCGGACAGTTCAGCAAAGGTACTTCGACCGTGAGCGATGCCACTACCTATAACCTCGCGGATTTCATCTTCGGCCTTCCGAGCACGGTTCAGCTGGGGAATAACTTCGTTACCAACCTTCGCCAGCACATTCACTCGCTTTACGTGCAGGACGACTATCACGTGACCGCGAAGCTCACGCTGAACCTGGGCTTGCGGTGGGAGTTCGCAACGCCGATCTGGGAGCGCGACAATAACTGGACTAACTTCAATCCCGCGACGAACTCGCTGGTGAAGGCGACGGGGGGCAGTCTCTATAACCGCACGCTGGTCCATCCGGACTACAAGGATTTTGGACCCCGGATCGGGCTCGCCTACAGCGTATTGCCGAAAACGGTGATCCGCGCGGGTTACGGGATCAGCTACTCGTTCTTTAATCGCCCCGGAAGCGCGCAGGAGGGCATCAATGCTCCGCAAGCGCTGTTCGGAATTCTGACGCAGTCGATTCCTGCCGGGGGACCCGTGCCTTCCACGTTCCTGACGACGCAGAACAGCTTTACGACGGGGATCAATAACCCCGCGAATTTTAATCCGCTCACTTCAAACATCGACTACATCTCGGCCGATACCAAGTGGCCGATGACGCAATCGTGGTTCTTCTCGATCCAGCGTGAACTGACGAAAGATACCGTTCTCGAGGTCGCTTACAACGGCAATCACAGCACGCGCCTTCCGATTATCGCGGACTATAACCAGGCGCTTCCCAATCTGCCCGGACAGACTCTGGGCGTTCAGGCGCGGCGTCCGGACCAGGCCTTTGGCCCGATCACCTGGCTGGACCCGGCGGGCTCGAATTATTACAACGGTTTCTCCGCGCGCCTGGAACACCGGTTGGGCGCCGGCCTTTATTTCCTGAACTCTTTCACGTGGTCGAAAGCGTTGGGCAATTCCGAGCAGGCGCTGGAATCCTACGCGGGTTATTACGTAGCCAATCCCCAGAACATCCGCAATCTGGCCCAGGAGAAGGGACCGACCAGCTTCGACGTAAAGCTCATCAATGTAACGAGCGTTGTGTACCAACTGCCTTTCGGGAAGGGGCGGAAGTTCGGGTCCAACATGAATCCGATCCTGGATGCCTTCGCGGGCGGATGGGAGCTCAATTCTATAAACACGGCGAACACCGGCACACCGATCGACGTTTCGTACTCGCCTTCGGCCGCGAACGATGTGACGGGTCTCACGAACGACTATCGCGGCCAGGCGATCCTGCGTCCGAACGTTTCGGGCAGCTCTTCGAATCCGGGCAAATCGGCAATGATCAACAACTACTTCGCGGGGTATACGTTCACGACTCCGCCGGCGAGCAACCCTTTCGGAAATGCGGGCAGGGATGCCTTCCGCGCGCCGGGGCTGGAGCAATGGGATCTGGCTGCGAACAAGAACTTCCGAATTCGCGAAGGAATTGCGTTGCAGTTCCGGTCGGAGTTCTTCAACGTTTTAAACCACACCAACTTCGGCCTGCCGACGGCGATCAGTACGAGCGCTGCGTTCGGAACCATCCGAACCACCTATCCGTCGCGGCAAATTCAGTTCGCCTTGAAGCTGATTTATTAGGGGAGGAGGATGAGCCCGCAATGGTAATCGCTGCGCTCGCCTGAATCGGTGATTTCGAAGGTCGAGGTGATGAAGCCTCGCGCGGCGGCGAACTGGCCTCTTCCACCCTCCACCTTCCAATTAGCCGTGCCGGCCATGGTTCCAGGCTCAAGACCCCGAGCCAGATGACCCTGGCCGACGGTCGAGAACCGCAGAAGATGTTCGCTCTCGTCCCCGATCGTGATATTGCCGTTCTCTTCGTATTCGTTGGGCCCGATTGCCCTCAACTCCGACTCGAAAAAGGCGAGATCTCCATCCGACGCTTGTAAGTCACTTTGCAGGCCGTGAGGTCGAATCATGGTGCTTACGACGCAACCTGTCGCGCTTCCAGTGGTCCTCAGGACGCCGGAGCGATCCGATGCCTGCGAGGTCTGACTCCTGAAGTGCATCGTATAAAAGATCTTTTGCATGCCGATTTACCTGTCGTCTAAAAAAAAATGCCGGCGCCTGGGAAGGGCTCAATCCAGGCGCCGGGATCACCGCTCAAACTAGTGCGCCGGAGCGGCAACCGTGGGTCCGGTGAGGTGCTCCCGGCCCCAACTTCGAAGGCGGAATCCCAGGGCAATCATCAGAATTCCGGATATAAATGCGTATGCCCCAACCCAAAGGGCAATGAAGACCGCACCGGCGACCGGCACGATCATGATCAAGACCCCGAAAATCAGCGAGGCTGTCCCGCTCAACAAGAGTAACCACTCGCCGGAGATGTAGTTTCTTAACCGGATGGCGGCTACGATCTCGAGCACACCGGTGACAATGGCCCATGCGCCGATGACGAGAACCAGGGCGAAGGCCGTGATGGCCGGCCACAGCATCGTGACGATCCCCACCGCAATTCCCGCGATCCCTTCAAACAGCAGCGCTCCCCAACGCTCATGGGCTTTGGCCGCTCGCACCACCCCTACAATGCTTACGACTCCGTCAACCAGCGAGTAGGCGCCGAACAATATAACCAGAGCCGCCAGCGTGATCCCGGGCCATGCAAACGTGACCACACCTACCGCGATGCCGAGGATTCCACGAAGGACTAGCGACCACCAGTTGTGCGCAAGGATGACTCTCATGTTGATCCTCTCTCAAGCCGCTTTGCCGGGACTTGACGGCGTATCGCTGCTTCCAGACTTGTTCTCGGAACCGGCAGGCTTATTACCGCTTCCGGACTGGGGCTGTGAACTCGCGTCAATGGGAACCTGGCGGGACGTGCTCTTCTTTTCCTCCAAAGGCACCACGATTTCCAAAACCCCGTTCTCGAACGTGGCGGTAACGTCCTCTGCCTTCGCTCCCTCCGGCAACGGGATCGCGCGGTAGAAAAGGCCGTACTGGCGTTCGGTGAGATGGACGCCGCGCTTTGTTTCTTCATGCTCAGTCCTGCGCTCGCCCTGAAGGATAACCGCGTCGTCAGTGACCTGAATAGTCACGTCGTCGGCGTTAACGCCGGCGAGCTCCGCCCGGATCACGTATTTGCCGTCACGTTCCGAAACCTCGATGGCCGGCATCCATGCCGCCCGTGCCCCACCGCCGTCAGCCCGGTTGGTACCGAACTCACCGAGGACGCGATCCATCTCTTCGGTCATTCTCCTCATCAGAGAAAAGGGATTCATACGGAAAAAGTCGCCCGGCGCAAGGACGACGGGATAATCCCGATTGCGTGCCAGGCTGCGTTGTTGAGTTTGTGAACTTTGCGTCATCTGTTGTCCTGGGGACGACGCCTGTTGTTCGCCGGTCTTCGCATTTGTGGTTGCTGAGGTTGCCATAATTTCTCCTATACTTTTTGCCCGGTGTTCGCACCGGCCAATTACTGAATCGCAGCTCCCATGCCAAAGGACACCTGCCTTGAAATACGGTGTTTTCCCTTGTCTTATGAACGGCCCGCGCCAACCCGGGCAGAGTACGTACGCGTGCCGCTGTCCGCTCTTTGAGTTCTCTGTCTATCCATAGACTGCGCCCGGCGCACGAGACTGCGCCCGGCCGGCGCTCAACCTCCGTCAAGGTAGCGATGTATAAACGCCACCGCCATGGCGCCTTCTCCCACGGCGGAGGCGCAACGCTTAATGGAGTTGTGCCGCACATCGCCCGCTGCGAAAACGCCGGGCATGTTGGTTTCCAGGTAGTAGGGAGGGCGGTCGACGGGCCAATTGTCGGGCGGACAGTTGCCTTGCAACAGATCGGGGCCGGTGACCAGATAGCCGGCTTCATCGCGCACAATGCCAACCTCTCGCGCCCAGATGGTATTGGGAGCGCCGCCGATGCATATGAATAACCAACGCGTGGCGTATTTCCGTTGCTCACCTGTCTGCCGGTTGGTGATGGTGATCGCACGTAAGACGGTGTCACCCTCGAGCGCGGTGACTTCGGACTGCAGGAGAACACGGATTTTCGGGCTGGAGCGAATGCGGTCGACCAGGTATTGAGAAAGCGTCTTCTTGAGCGACGCACCCCGTACGACCATGGTGACGCTCCTGGCGACGCGGGAGAAATGCAGGGCCGCCTGCCCGGCCGAATTGCCGCCCCCGACAATAAACACGTCCTCGTTACCCTGGCACAACAGCGCTTCGCTGGCACCCGCCCCGTAATACACACCCGCCCCGAGGAACCGGTCCTCATTGGGCAGGTTCAAGCGGGTGTACTCGATGCCGGTTGCGCAGATTGTCGACCGCGCAATAATTTTCGTGCCGTCCGCCAGATAGCCGACTCCCTTGCCAGGAGTAAATTCGCCGCGCACGCCCTCCCGTCCCAGTAGAATCTCCGCTCCAAAGCGGCACGCCTGCTCTCTTGCGCGCTCAGCCAGTTCGGCCCCTGCGATTCCTTGAGGAAAACCGAGATAGTTCTCAATCCTGGAGCTGGTCCCAGCCTGTCCGCCGACGGCCCAACGTTCCACCAATACGGTAGCGAGCCCCTCGGACGCTCCGTAAACCGCGGCGCTCAATCCCGCCGGTCCGGCGCCGTAGATCGCCAAGTCGTACTCGGAACGCGAGGGGTCGCGGAACCACCCGAGTTTTTCGGTAATCTGGCGCACGTTCGGACACTCGAGGCGAGTGCCATCAGGAAACACGCAGACCGGCAGGCGACTGTCGTTCAAACCCGAAACGCCAGCCAGTGTGCGGGCCTGATCGTCTGTCTTTAACTCGATCCACTCAAAGGGTATATCGCTGCGGTAGAGGAAGTCGCGGATCATATACCCCAACGGCGATCCGGCTGTGCCAAAGAGTTTGATCGGTTCGGCCTGATCCTGCTGCTGTGGTTGCTCCATGGGCCGTCGCGTGCAGATGCAATACCATCCACGCTCACCGTCGGTCGGAGACGTGTGGCCTCTTACCAGTTACCGGTATGCGCTTCGAGAGTTGGATCGGCCTGTAATGCCGAGAGCTCCGCCCGCGGCTTTCGGCGGGAGGCGACGGCCAAGCGTAGCTTCGATATTCGCAAGAAGAGCGGCGGGTGCAAAAGGTTTTGGGAGGAAGTGCCAGCCGAGGTTGGTTATGCTTTCGTCCTGGTTGAATCCGGACATCAAAAGGACCTTCATCGTCGGCCGCTTAGCTATGAGCAGCTGAGCCAACTGGACACCGGTCAACCCGCCGGGCATTGTTATATCCGTGATCAGCAGGTCAATGGCACCCCGATGATTGCCGGCAACCTCAAGCGCTTTGACGCCATCGCCGGCTTGTAAAACGTTTATGCCTTTTATGTCGATTAACACGGAAGCGCAAAAAGTGAGGATCATGCAATCATCGTCAACAACGAGCACGGTAGACATAATTTCCTTATGTATTCTTTCGGGAAAGCCGTTAAGAAATGAATCCGTTTTATAAAAATGCGGGCGCTGAGTCAACGGCGAGCCGCGGTAGCCGTCATCGACCGGAGCTGCTGCGGCGCGGTAACACCGAGCCGCCTCATTTTGTAAAATAATGTGGAGCGCGGAATGCCCAGCCGGACGGCGGCGGCGCCGATGACGCCGTTGGCCTCGCGCAGGATGCGCCGGATGTGGGCGCGTTCGGCGTCCTGGAGAGTAACCGGATCGCCGGTTTCTTCCTTCGCAGGCGCGAGTTCGTGCAACGGCGCGGCGAGCACGGGTCCCTGGGACAGAATTACGGCCCGTTCGATGAAATTCTCAAGTTCCCGAATGTTCCCAGGCCATGAATACCGCGCAAGACCTTCCGAGACTTCGCTCGGAATGACCTCAATTCCCCTGTTCATGCGGCGCGAAAATACCTGAGCGAAGTGTCTGACCAGGGCGGGAATATCTTCGCGGCGCTCCCGCAAGGGGGGCACAGTGACAGGAAAAACGTTCAGGCGGTAGAACAAGTCGGCCCTGAACTTTCCTTCGTTCATCATTTGCGTGAGGTTGCGATGGGTCGCGGCTACTAAACGGACATTAGTGCGAATCGTATGAGTACTCCCGAGCCGTTCGAATTCCTGCTCCTGAAGCACGCGCAAGAGCTTCGGCTGGAGTTCCTGGGGAATATCGCCGATCTCATCGAGAAACAACGTGCCTTTATTCGCGAGCTCGAAGCGTCCGAGACGTTGCGTAATAGCACCGGTGAAGGCGCCCCGTTCGTGTCCAAACAGTTCGCTTTCCAGGAGACCGAGAGGGATGGCAGCGCAGTTGACCTTGACGAACGGATGGTTGCGGCGGGGACTCAAGTTGTGAATCAGGTTGGCGATGAGACCTTTGCCGGTTCCGGTTTCGCCGAGAAGGAGCACCGTGGAGTCTGTGGGCGCGACGACCTCGATCTGCTGAATGTTGTTTCGCAGCCTGGGGCTTTCACCGATGATTTCCGGCCCTGTCCCCCTGTTTTCGTCTCGCAGGGCGGTGTGGCCGGAAGTCGTTTGCTCCTCCGAATCCCAAATACGGTCGGAAGCAATAGCGTTGGCGGTCTTGTTCATAACTTTCTCCTTTCCCGGAATCGGGTTAACAGACAGGCTGAATAATGGGCCCAACTGGGGCGGTCATCGACGGGTATTCCGAATGTAGGCTACTGCTCCGTTTTGTCGTGCGCGGGAATTGCGAGGCATGTCGCTGCCGACGATGCCTATTGTCGTCCCTTTTGTTTTTATGGAACCCTGACACTCTGCCGAAGTCGCGTTCCATATTTCAACGGTAGAGGGATTTATTCAGCGTGACTATCACACCTTGGTATAGGCCCGCGATGGCCAACACACGCGGGCCTGAGGAGTGCACGGACTAGGTAGCCGGGGGTAGTGCAAAGGCCTCCGGCCGGGTCAGTTGGAGGATGGTCTTGGTCCCGTCCGCGGTCTCTACTTCCAGCACCGCCCCTTGCTTCTCGGTCGGCGGTATTTCGCGGATTACCGTAACGTTGTAGATGCCGTGTGTGAGGTGTCGATCAGGAACATCCCCTAGGGTTATCCAGACGGTACTTTCGCCGTCTTTCGCATCGACCGAGACGCCGCTGAAATGCCGGTCTTCGGTCTCGACCCCATGCTTTATTTCATCGATACCCAATATTTCCAGGATGGCGTGAGCGCCGCGGTTTTGCTTCGTAAAATCCGCCAGAAACCTGATCCATTGTTCGCGCTCGATGTCTTGCGTTTTTAACTGCCGGAGAGTGGTGCTGGAATCGCTCATAATTACCTCTTCAGGTGGGCGTGCAGCTATTGTGCCAGCGGGCGGGCTATTATTTTCAGGGGTCAGGCGCGACGCGCGGGTTATCGAATCCGGTCCGGGTTCCACAATTCGATTTTGGCGTCTATGCGTAGAGGTTCAAAAAGCTTTGCTCCGCGCAATCGCCTGAGCTGACGGTCATACTTCGGTGGATCGAGCCAGGTCAATCAACTGCGATGACTCCAGTTTTTCAGCCATCTTGACCAATTCGGCCAGAGAGCCCGCCTCCATCTTGCGCATCGCCTTACCGCGCTGCTGCTTAACGGTCACCTCGCTCGTGCCGAGGTCCGCCGCGATCTGCTTGTTCGGATGTCCCAGGACAACTCGCCGCATGACCTCGCGCTCGCGGGGTGTAAGCCGGCGGTAACGGGCGCTTACTGCCTGGACTTCGGCCCGTTCGCGCCTGGAGACGGAGTCACGCTCGACAGCGTTCCGGATCGCGTCCAGCAGATCCTGCTCCTTAAACGGTTTCGTGAGAAATTCGACGGCCCCGGCCTTCATCGCCCGCACTGCCATGGGGATGTCACCATGGCCAGTGATGAAGATCACAGGGATGTGGATCCCTGCGCTCGCCAGTTGACTCTGGATGTCCAGGCCGCTTGCGCCAGGAATACCTACTTCCAGAACCAGGCATCCTGGGGCATCGGCAAGGCTTGCCTTTAAGAACTCCTGCGAAGAAGCAAATGTCCGCACGCCGAACCCAACCGACCGGATAAGACGATCAAGCGCTTTGCGGACCGCTGGATCGTTGTCCACAATATAGACGAACGACTGCTTACGCGCCATTGCCTAGGCTGTGCCTTGCGCAGAAAAGACACGGCGACCGGTTGCGAATTCCAGATGCATTTTATTCAGCGGTTGGATGTGTGGCGCCCATGTGACAGTTCACTCTTTTCAGTCTTCGTCCCATTCAGCGCCTTTGAGGAATTGGCGGGTTCCCAGCCAGGCAACCGCTGATGATTATGCCTGTTCCACTTGCAAGTTGTTGGTTACGGAAAACACGTTTGGGACGCTGTTCGCGCGAATGTTAATCAGATTCTTATCCGCCTCGTTAGCCACAACCCCGGTCAGAGTTACGTGGCCATTCTTCACGATGATGTGAATGGGCGGTATCGCACGAAGCCCGTACTTGGTGGATATTGCGGGATCCCCGTAGATGGCTCTGAATTCGGCCATCCTGATCTGATCGTCCATGGGCGATGGCGGGAGAACTTCGATTTGGTTGACGACTCGTTCGACTCCCTCGATGCTCTTGACGGCCCTCTCGGCATCACTCTTCAAGGTCGGCCTTGTCACGGCGCCCATCAAAACGACGGTGTTGCCCTCGATGCGAAAAGCAAGATCGTCGAAGACCCCATAGTAGGGCAACATGAGCAGTTTATGCCGGACCTGTTGTGCGAGCTTGTTTTCATCGACCGCGCCAGCGACAAACGCGTCGTTGCGGTTCTTGTCATTCTTTGCGGCGAAACTCGCCGGAATCAGAACAAGGGCGAGCGCAAGGCCGGCTACTGCCGCCTTCCGCGCGGAAATTGCTGCTGCGCTGTAGCAAAGGGTACTGGCTGGCATTTCGAAATCTCCTGTTCTGGGCCGGTTCTGGCCCATCGCGCCTCCACGCACGTGGTGTGCCTCTCATCACGGCAGCTCGATTCCCTTTCGTATGAATAAATTACCGCGTTTCCAGGCGCGTGTCGATGGCTATACTCGTCGCCTGATTGGAGGCGGTCGTCTATCGCTAGATGATTTCGTACGCGGGAACACTTCCCGGCCCGGGCGTTCTACGAGCTGGTTGAAATCCACCGCCTGGTGCCTTTTGGACATGTCCAACCCGGCTATTCGTATGTAGATTCAATCGCTTAGCACACTGAAAACCATGGTCGGCAGCGTGCTTATGAGCACATGGAAAGGTCTTACATGAACCGATTGATCATCGTCCTGATTACAGTCATGCTACCGGCCACTGCGTCGGCTCAGTCCCGAGGCGGGTCTCACTCCGGTGGGGGCTACGCCCGCGGATATGCCGGCCGGGGCGCCTACGGGCGCGGCTACGGCAACTCCTATCGAGGATACGGGGGATACTACGGTGGGTACCGTGGCGGATATTACGGTGGATACCGCGGAGGATATTATGGCGGGTACGCCTACCCTCCAGCCTTCGGGTTTGCTTATGGCAGCTACTACGATCCGTACTACTATGAACCACCGGTCTACTACGCGCCGCCCGTGGTTCCGGTCTACCCGCCTCCCGGGGTGGTTGTGCTTGGCGGATGGGCTCGTTTCGGTCGCTGAAAGATCGGGTTTTGGCACCCGGATTGCCACGTCCATGTCATGAAACGAACGATCATGACGACTACGACCTTGCTTTGCGGCTTGGCATTCGTCGCCGTCGCAGAAGACACTATTCCCTCCGGCACACATATAGCGGTGCGGACAAACGACCGGATTCGCATGAACAATGCGGATGGTCAGGTTTTCACCGGAACAGTAGCCAACGATGTAGCCGACCGTAATGGTCGCGTCATTATTCCCTCCGGGTCGAACGCTGAGCTCATCGTTCGCCGGCTCGACAAAAACGAAATGGCGATTGACCTCGATTCCGTCACGGTCGGAGGGCACCGGTACGCGGTATCAGCCACCGAGGATACACGGAGCCAAAAAAACGGGGTGGGCGCGAACTCGCGCACCGGTAAATACGTCGGCGGCGGCGCGGTTCTCGGGACCCTTCTGGGCGCGGTAGCGGGCGGCGGACGCGGAGCTGCGATTGGAGCTTTGGCGGGTGCTGGCGCCGGGGCCGGCGCGCAGACTCTGACGCGAGGCCGCTCCATTAATATTCCGGCGGAGACCGTATTGACGTTTGAATTGACACAGCCTCTGCCCGTTAACGATCGGGATACGGGATACGACCGAAACGGACGCCACTATCACAACGACTTGCGCAACCGCAATCCGCAGTAGGCTGTCCCGGCGGCCCACGGCGCCGGCGCGGGGCGATCGCCGCCCAGCGCCTTCCTACATCTTCGGTCATGCTAAAATCCCTGCAATGCTGGGAGAAGCAGTAGCGGGTTCGGTTTCGGGGGCGGCGGCGCTTATGGCGTATGCCGTCCGGGGTCCATCCTCCTCGCTTCTCGGTCCGTCTGTGTATCGCGGCCCGGGTATCCGGCGCTCCCTGGCTCTCACCTTCGATGACGGTCCCAGCGAGGGCACGCCCGAAATATTGGCGGTTCTCCGCGAGCATGGTGTTTCGGCTACTTTCTTCCAGTGCGGCGCGAATATCAGGCGTTTGCCGGAAATTGCCCGCGCCGTGGCGGAGGGCGGCCACGAGATCGGGAATCACACGGACACTCACCCAAAGCTGTGCTTCCGCTCCCCCGCCGATATTGAGAAGGAATTCTCTCGCGCCCAGGAAACCATTCAGGATGAACTGGGCCGGTCACCCTCGCTGATGCGGGCCCCTTTCGGTGTACGATGGTTCGGTTTCCGGCAGGCGCAGGAGCATTTGAACCTGCTGGGCGTGATGTGGACCGTGATCGCCAAAGATTGGAAACTGGACGCACCGGAGGTTGCTGCGCGCCTGCTTCGCGGGGCGCGCAACGGGGGTATCCTATGCCTGCACGACGGCCGCGAGCTGGAAATACGTCCTGAGACCCACCAGACCGCGGAAGCTCTCCGCATCGCACTGCCCGCTCTCCTGGAGCAGGGCTTTCGTTTTGAAACAGTCAGTCAAATTCTATGTCCGAAGAACTAACCGAGAGAGTGCTGAAGACCATAGCGCAGGCCCAGCGCATCCCCGTGGAAAAGGTCAAGATCGACAGCACGTTCGAGGAACTGGGGATCGATTCGATGGATGGCGTGAACATCCTCTTCGCCCTGGAGAACGAATTCGATATCACCATCCCCGATGAAGCCGCGAAACAAATCCGAAGCATCCGCGAGATGGTGGAGGGCGTCGAAAAGTTGGTGAACGACGGCGGTAATGGTTCGGCGGCGGCGCCCGTGGCAGCGCTTTGAACAACCGCGTCGTTATTACGGGCATCGGCGTTATCTGCGGCAGCGGGGCGACCCGCGCGGAGTTTTGGGACAATCTGCGGGCCGGACGGTCGGGCATCCGTCAGATCCGCTCGGCGGAAGTTGCGAACATCCGCTTCCAGAACGGGTCCGAAGTGCCCGATTATCAGTTCACGGACTACTTCGACGAGCGCCACGCGGACTTCATGGACCGCTTCGCCCAGTTCGCCGTGATCGCGGCGCGCGAAGCCGTCTCGCACGCCGGCGTTGAGTGGAGCCCGGATCTGCGGGAAAACACCGCTATCGTTACCGGCTCCTGCGTCGGCGGGCAGGCCAGCGAGGATGCCTGTTTCTGGGACGTCTATCGGCTGCACAAGAACCGGGTGCCGCCGTTGACGATCCCCCGCATCATGGCAAACGCGGGTGCGAGCCACATTTCCATGGAGTTCGGCATCACCGGGCCCGCTTACACCGTATCGACGGCGTGTTCTTCGGCCGCTCACGCGATCGGGCAGGCTTTCTGGATGGTGCGCTCGGGCGCGGTGGACATGGCTCTCGCGGGCGGCAGTGAGGCGCCGTTCAGTTACGGCATCTTGAGGGCATGGGAGGCCATGCGGGTCGTCTCGCCCGACACTTGCCGGCCGTTTTCGAAGGACCGCACGGGGATGATTCTAGGTGAGGGAGCGGCAATGCTGGTGCTCGAGCCGCTCGATGCGGCGCGCGCGCGCGGCGCGTCCATTATCGGCGAAATCACGGGTTTCGGAATGTCGGCCGACGCGAGCCATATCACGCAGCCTTCCTCCGCGGGCGCGGCCCGCGCCATGCGGGCTGCTTTGAAGGACGCCGGATGGACGCCGGAAAAAGTGGGGTACATCAATGCCCACGGCACGGCCACTCAGGTGAACGATGTCACAGAGACCCGCGCCATTCGGGAAGCATTCGGCGCGCACGCCGGTGCGCTCGCCGTCAGTTCCACTAAATCGATGCATGGACATGCGCTCGGGGCCGCGGGCGCGCTCGAGGCCGCAGCCACGATTCTAGGCCTGCAGGAAGGCGCGCTGCCGCCGACGGCGAATTTCCGCGAGCCCGATCCCGAATGCGATCTCGACATCGTTACGGGCTACGCGCGAAAATCCACCGTCGAGTGCGCTATTTCCAACTCGTTCGCTT
>JAOAPQ010000238.1 GCA_025462965.1 Bryobacterales bacterium | reverse complement strand
GCAGGGTTACCAGGTCTTCGGCGCGGATTCGGACCCGCAGGCCATCCATGGCGTCCGCTCTCTTGCCGCATTACTCGCACCGGCTCTCCCCGTCGATAATTTCCGCGTCGAGGCGGTGGAACAAATCTCCTTTCCGGACGCTTTCGCCGATGTCGTAATCAGCAGCGCTGTGCTCCACTTTGCATGCAGCGACGATCAGTTTCTGGCAATGCTGCGCGCTTCGTGGCGGGTCGTGAAACCGGGCGGCCTTTTCTTTTGCCGCCTCGCATCCTCCATTGGGATGGAAGACAAAATCCAGCGCGTGGCGGGGCGCCGTTGCATGCTGCCCGACGGTTCGGAGCGCTATCTGGTCGATGAAGCTTTCCTTGGCCGGCTCACGGAAGAGATGGGCGGCCAGTTCATCGACCCGCTTAAAACTACGATCGTTCAGAACCAGCGCTGTATGACTACGTGGGTTGTACGGAAAAACATGGACATGCTTCAATGTAGGCAAGCACTCCCGGGGCCGCCATGAAAGCCATGCCGCAATCCTTCGCGACCGGACCTCATATCATCACGCCGCTGCCGGGGCCCAACGCGCGACGGATCATTGCCGAAGACGAGCGCTATATGTCGCCCAGTTACACGCGGTGTTATCCGCTGGTGGTTAAGCGCGGCCGTGGAGCCGTGGTCGAAGATGTGGACGGAAACGAGTTCCTGGATTTTTCCGCCGGTATTGCGGTCGCCTCAACCGGCCACTGTCACCCGGAGGTCGTCGCCGCGGTGCAGAGGCAAGCGGCGGAACTGATGCACATGTCCGGCACGGATTTCTACTATGAGCAGATGCCGGCTTTAGCCCGACGATTGTCGCAGCTCGCGCCGATGCCGGGACCGCACAGGTTCTTTTACGGGAACTCGGGCACCGAGGCGATTGAATGTGCCATCAAGCTGGCGCGCTACCACACACGTCGGCAGCACATCATCGCCTTCTTCGGCGGATTTCACGGCCGCACCATGGGCGCTCTGTCTCTGACCGCTTCCCGAACCAAACAACGCCAGCGCTTTGGACCGTTTGTTCCCGGAGTGACGCATGTCCCCTATCCGAATCTGTATCGTGATATGTATCGTGGCCGCCTCAGTGGACCGGAGGAGGAGAAAGCCTTTGCGCTCGGGTGTGCGCGATTTATCGAAGAGACGCTGTTCCGCTCCACGCTCCCTCCCGAAGAAGTCGCCGCGATTGTTCTCGAGCCGATCCAGGGCGAAGGCGGGTTCGTGGTTGCCCCCACCAATTTCCTTCAGGAGATCCGCCGAATCTGCGATCGGCACGGGATTCTGATGATCGTGGACGAAGTGCAGTCCGGCGCGGGGCGCACAGGGAAATGGTGGGCGATTGAGCATTCCGGCGTACAGCCGGACGTAGTGGCCATCGCCAAGGGAATCGCATCCGGCATGCCCCTGGGGATCTGCATGAGCAGGGCCGAAATTATGTGTTGGGAGCCGGGCTCGCATGGTTCCACGTTCGGCGGTAATCCGGTTTCGCTCGCGGCCGCGTTGGCTACGCTGGACATCGTGGAACGGGAAGGCCTCGGAAATGCCGAAGCCGTGGGTAACCACATGATGGAGAGAATGAAGACGTGGCCGGAAAAACAACGCATGGTGGGTGATGTTCGCGGGCGAGGACTGATGATCGGAGTGGAAATCGTCCGCGACCGGGAATCGCGAACAGCGGCCGGCCCGGAACGCGACTCTATCGTCAGTCTGGCTTTCGAGCGCGGTCTGCTCTGCCTGGGCGCGGGCGAAAGTGCGATTCGTTTGACGCCTCCGTTGATTGTATCGAAGGAGCAGGCCGATATCGCGATGGACATCCTCGAAGAATGTATTCGAGCGGTAGAAAAGTGAGACCCGCCGAACCCAATTTGCCGTAAAAACATCCAATCTCTGATGCCTCCAGCTCAGCCCAAACTCGCCGGTCCGGCGCGGCTGAAAACGCTGCTCCCCGAAGTGTGGGCACTGATGGGGCCGCGCCGGCATATCCTGATCCTCGGCCTGGTCCTCATGGCCGTCAACCGCGTCTCCGGCCTGGTGCTTCCCTATTCGACGAAATTCCTCGTCGATAACGTCATCGGCAAACGCCACGTTGATTTACTACTCCCGCTCATCCTCGCCGTCCTCGGGGCTACGGTCGTCCAGGGCATCACGTCCTTTTCGCTCACCCAACTTCTCTCAAAAGCCGCCCAACGCCTGATCGCCGAACTTCGCGAAAAGGTCCAGGCACACATCGGCCGCCTGCCCGTCACCTACTTCGATTCCAACAAATCCGGCACGCTGGTTTCCCGCATCATGACCGACGTGGAAGGCGTCCGGAACCTCATCGGCACCGGGCTGGTCGAGTTCGCAGGCGGCATCCTCACGGCCCTCATCTCGCTCGTGGTGCTGTTCTTCATCAGCGCGAAGATGACCGTCATGGCGCTCGTCCTGGTCGTTTCCTTCAGCCTGTTCCTGCAGCGCGCGATGAAGACCATCCGACCCATCTTCAAGGAGCGCGCCAAGATCACGGCCGAAGTCACCGGCCGCCTTACGGAATTCCTCGGCGGCATTCGGGTCGTCAAGGGTTACCACGCCGAAGACCGTGAAGAGGCCGTCTTTGCGAAAGGCGTCAAGCGCCTGCTCGACAACGTTTTGAAATCGCTCACCTCCATCTCGCTCATGACTCTCTCGGCCACGCTGCTGCTTGGCATCGTGAGTTCGCTGGTTATGTATGTCAGCGCGCGCGAGATCGTCGGCGGCACGCTCACGCTCGGACAGTTCTTCGAATACACCGCTTTCCTGGCGCTTCTGGTTGCACCGGTTTTTCAGATCGTCGCGATCGGCACGCAGTTGAGCGAAGCCCTGGCGGGTCTCGAACGGACGCGCGAAGTGATGAGCGAGCAGCAGGAAGACAAGGACCCGCGCCGGACCGTGATCATGCCTGGCATCCGCGGCCGTGTGCAATTTGAGGACGTCAACTTCTCTTATGAGCAAGGCAAGCCTGTGCTCCACGGCGTTTCTTTCGTCGCGGAGCCGGGAACTGTGACCGCCCTTGTTGGATCTTCGGGCTCAGGCAAATCGACCATCATTGGCCTCATTACTGCGTTCCACACACCGGATTCAGGCACCGTCTGGATCGACGGTGCGGATCTCTCGCGGGTCAACCTGCACTCCTACCGCAGCCAGCTTGGGGTGGTTCTGCAGGAATCGTTCCTCTTCGATGGAAGCATTCGCGATAACGTGGCCTTTTCGCGCCCGGACGCCACGGACGAGCAGATCCGCGAAGCCTGCCGAATCGCAAACGTCAATGAATTCGTGGAGCGCTTCCCGGAAAAGTACGACACGATTGTCGGTGAACGCGGAGTGAAGCTCTCCGGCGGCCAGCGCCAGCGTGTATCCATCGCGCGCGCCATTCTCGCCGACCCGCGCATTTTGATCCTTGACGAAGCCACGTCCAGCCTCGATTCGGAATCCGAAGCACTCATCCAGCAGGGCCTTTCGTTTCTGATGCAAGGCCGCACGACGTTCGTGATTGCCCACCGGCTGTCTACCATTCGCCGCGCGGATCAGATATTGGTTATTGAGAGCGGTCGTGTCCAGGAGCGTGGAACGCACGCTTCGCTTTATGCGCTCGAAGGCCGGTATTTTGATCTATACAATCGGCAGCACGGGTTGGAAGCCAATCTTTTCCTGGCCCCCGGCGAGGGAGACAACGCTGAGGGAGCTGGCGATCTGGTGGCGGCGAAGAATTAAGCGGTATTCGCCTAATTTTTAGGCTTCGCGGTATTCGCCGAAAACGGTCTTGAGAGCGTCGGAAATTTCGCCTACCGTGGCGAAGGAATCCGCTGCGGCGAGAATTGCGGGCATCAGGTTGGCCGTGCCGCGGGCGGCTTCCCCAATTTCCCGGAGGCGCTCCTTGACATCGGTCTGGCTGCGCGTTGCCCGCACTTCGCGAAGCCTCGCAATTTGAGCAGCTTCGAGCGCGGGATCCAGTTGGAAGGTAGGGATAGGCACGCCCGCCTCCATCTGGAAACGATTCACTCCGACTATGACGCGCTCACCGGCTTCAATCGAACGCTGGAATTCGAATGCCGCGTTCTGGATTTCCGTCTGGATATAACCGCTTTCGATCGCGCGCAGCGTTCCGCCCATTGCGTCGATGCGCTCGATATAGGCGAGGGCCTCGCGCTCAATCCGGTCCGTCATCGATTCGATATAGTAGCTGCCGCCTACGGGATCGACCGTATTCGTCACACCGCTTTCATGGGCAATGATTTGCTGCGTCCGAAGCGCGATGCGCTCCGATTCCTCCGTGGGCAGGGATAGCGCCTCATCTCGCGAATTGGTATGCAGCGATTGCGTGCCGCCTAGGACGGCGGAGAGCGCCTCGAGCGCGGTGCGGACAATATTTACGTCCGGTTGCTGCGCTGTGAGCGTAGACCCGGCAGTTTGCGTATGGAAGCGGAGCAGCAGGGAGCGCGGGTCTTTCGCATGGAACCGCTCACGCATCAACCGGGCATAAAGGCGACGCGCGGCGCGGAATTTCGCGATCTCCTCCAGGAAATTACTGTGAGCGTTGAAAAAGAACGAGAGGCGCGGGGCGAAAGCGTCCACCTCAAGGCCCGCGGAAATAGCGGCTTCGATATAGGCGATCGCGTTCGCGAAAGTAAAGGCTACTTCCTGCACGGCCGTCGAGCCGGCTTCGCGTATGTGATAGCCGCTGATCGAAATGGTGTTCCATTCCGGCACTTCGCGCGCCGCCCAGCCGAACATGTCGGTGATGATACGCATGGCGGGACGCGCGGGGTAGATATAGGTGCCTCGCGCGATGTATTCCTTCAGAATGTCGTTTTGGACGGTGCCGGATAACTTTCGAATATCGGCGCCTTGACGGCGGGCGGCGAGGACGTAGAGTGCGAGGAGAATCGAGGCAGTGGAGTTGATGGTCATCG
The DNA here is from genome assembly GCA_025462965.1 of Bryobacterales bacterium. GTDB lineage: Bacteria > Acidobacteriota > Terriglobia > Bryobacterales > Bryobacteraceae > JALYXI01. The sequence continues at coordinate 1,411 of JAOAPQ010000238.1, read as the reverse complement.
AGGTCGAGACTTTCTCGAGCGGGATGCCGTCTACGAGCTTGAACATGTCGGCAAGTGACGAAATTGCGACACCGACGCGGCCCACTTCGCCATGGGCAAGGGGGTGGTCGGAATCCATTCCCATCTGGGTGGGGAGATCGAACGCGACGGAAAGTCCGGTGGTTCCTTGGGAAATCAGATACTTATATCTTTGGTTGCTCTCTTCCGCAGTGCCGAAGCCGGCGTACTGGCGCATGGTCCAGAGGCGGCTGCGGTACATTTCCGGATAAATTCCACGCGTGTAGGGGAATTTACCCGGTTCCTCTGGAGTTTCAACCATCAGGAGCGCGAGATTTTGCGGGCGCGCCGGAACGACGAGATGCCGTATCCGCCGAGCAGGAGGACAAAAAACGCCGCACCGGCAATCTTCATGACCTGTGCGGGGTCGCCATTGAATTTGCGGACGGTGTTGAACAGGTTCAAGCCAAAGAACGCGGCGATCACGATGAAAAGAAAGCCGATAATTTCATGCCAGAGGGTATGAACCGGGCGAAAAAAGGCCGGAAGGACATGCTGGAGGAACAGGCGGCCCTGCGAAACGACCTTCTTCTGCACCACAACTGGATTCTATCAGACCGCCTCCCGGGCGGAGCGGGATCCGCCCTTCGAGGTATAGGGATTTGGAACACAAGCACCGATTAATTTCCCAGTGATAACGAACTTTAGGGTTGTGGTTCGGTGGGCGGGCCGATACAATCTTTACTTAAACGAAAGCGAGATGGGAGTGCCACGGAGAAGGTTTTGCAACCGGTGGCGATTAAAATGCATCGGAATAAGCAGGATGCTGAACGAAAGGGGTACGTCATGGAAGACCGTCTGAAAAGCTTAATGCACGACCTCGGGAACGCGATCAACGACTCGCTTTCGGATTCCGACCGCATCGCCGAGGCGATCGGCGAGATCAAGCAGGCGGGATTTGACGTTTTCCTGGTGCTTGAAGCGACCATCGGATTCAACAAGCGCGAAGAAGAAGGTTCGGCGGACGAAGCGGAAGAGACACATATTTCAGCTGGTAAGATCCGATTTACTTCGCAGGACCAGAGGTTCCTCAAGGCATTGAAGATTGCCGTTGAGGAAGAGAAGTAAGTTCCCCCCAAACGCGCCACGTTTCCGCGGCGGCACGTCCCCAGGAGAATAAAGCCGCTCGTTGCCTGCCGGCTTGCGATAATCTTGCCCTCTCGATAGGATCATTTGCCAGCTTAGAGAGAGCTTGCGCCAGCTGGTCCGTATTCTCCGGATCCACGAGTATGGCGGCGTCGCCCGCCACTTCCGGCAGAGCGCTGCGATTCGATGTGATGACGGGCACGCCTGCCGACATCGCTTCCAGCACCGGCATGCCGAATCCTTCATCGAGTGAAGGGAACGCGAACAT
>JAOAPQ010000630.1 GCA_025462965.1 Bryobacterales bacterium | reverse complement strand
CAGACCGCGTTTACGCATGGTCCAGAAACAATAGGCGATGGGATCCGCCGCGGCAGCCCCGTTCCTCAGTCAGCTGTGCGATTATCGCGCTCGTACGCTCGAAGTGCTTCGCCGGTCCGTGCCGGATGGCGCTCCCTATCTTTACGGCATCATTCGCGAGACCATCGAGCTCGCGGGAAAAGGTCTGCGGCCCGCGGTCTGTCTGGCGGCGTGCGGGGCATATGGCGGACGGATCGAGGACGCGCTCGACAGCGCGGCGGCGATCGAGATGCTGCACAACGCTTTCCTGGTGCATGACGATGTTGAAGACCTGAGCGAGACCAGGCACGGGCTGCCGACGGTCCATGTGCGGCACGGCATCCCGCTCGCGGTGAACACCGGCGATGCGATGCAAGCGCTGAGCATGCGGATGCTGCGGGGAAATGTTCGAACGCTGGGACCAGCCATGGCGTTCAGGATTTTCGATGAGTTCGATCATCTGCTCCTGCGATCGCTGGAAGGGCAGGCGATGGAGCTGGGATGGATTCGGGACAACAACTTGTCTCTGAAGATTGACGACTATGTCCGGATGGTTTCGCTGAAGACTTGCTGGTATAGCTTCATCCATCCCTGCCGGATCGGCGCTCTCATCGCAAGCCGTGGGAAGGCGGATCTCGGAGTGTTCAATGAGTTCGGCTTTTACCTCGGGTCGGCTTTCCAGATCCATGACGATATCCTGAACCTGGCCGGAACGGATGTGTACGGGAAGGAAGCGGCAGGCGATCTCTACGAAGGAAAGCGAACTCTGATGCTGATGCATCTGCTCGAAAGTGCGCAGATTTTCGACCGGATTCGGATTTTGGAGATTTTTTCGAAACCGCGCCAAAGCAGGCTTCCCAAAGAGGTGGCGTGGCTGCAGGAATTGATGCAGAAGCAGGGCAGCATCGACTATGCACGCGCGGCGGCCCGTGACTTTCTTGCCGCGGCCCAGCGGGCGTTCGATCGGGCATACGGGAAATGCCCGGATAACGAGCATAAAGATTTTCTTCGCGGATTGATGGAGTATGTGGTCGCGCGGGACCGCTAGGTGCGTTAGTCCGCCCATCACGAGGTATGGCAGCGATTCGCCGGAATCGCCGCCGACCTCTAACCTGATTGATGAAATCTTCCGACGTAAAGTGACTATAAGACGGCTTCAATTAAACGTGGACCGTGACCGATGACTGCGGACTGCAGGACATCGGCCAAGGACCGCGTGTCTTCCACTCGTACAGCTTCGACACCCATTCCTTCCGCAAGTTTGACCCAATTCAGAGTCGGATCATGTAGGTCGAGCATGGAGAGGGCTTTAGTTCCAATCTGCCCTGCACCAACGATCTTCAACTCCTCAACTAACACTTTGTAGCTTCGGTTCGCGTATAGGATGGTAGTGACGTCCAACTTCTCTCGCGCTTGTGTCCAAAGAGCCTGCAAGGTGTACATCGCACTACCATCCCCTTCAAGAGCAAAGACTTTACGGTCGGGACAGGCAATAGCGGCTCCCGTCGCTACAGGAAGCCCGCCACCGATCGAACCGCCAGTGAGATTCAGATGATCGTGCGGGGCCGTAGTTTGAAGCATTCCGTAATACGGAAGACTCGCTGTGACGCCTTCGTCGCTGACAATCGCATTTTCAGGTAGATAGTGCGCGATGATCTGCATGATTGACTCTGCAGTGAGTGTGCCATCCGTGGGTAATGCGAAATTCTCGCGTTGCGAGACCTCACCCGATAGCCTGGCACCAAGCGCCTCAGCTAGAGCTTCTAGAGCACCCCCTCCATCTTCATGTGGATGAGCAAGCACCAGCAGCTCGCAACCCTCAGGAGTCAACTCGCTCGGCTGATTAGGATATGCGAAGAAAGAGATCGGGGCCTGGGTTCCGACCAGAATGAGAGTCTTTGTGCCTTTCAAAAGATCGAGTGCCGAGGCAGCACGATAGGGCATCCGGTGTATGGGTACCCGGCCGGCTCCGCGTTCGAGGCGCGGAGCGAAGGTGTCACAGAAAAGACGTGCGCCAGTAGCTGACGCAATCCGACCTGCCGCCTGCAGACCGACTCCGCGCAGCATATCGCCCCGCAGCAAGAAGGAAACCTGATCTCCCGAACGCAGCGCGGCGAGGGACTGCGCGATGGCCGTATCTGAGACCGATGTAGATTTAATTACGGGCAATCGAGAAGCAGGCCTTTCGGCTGGAAGCCAAGCTGCATCTGCCGGAACGATCACGCTCGCGATGTGACCCGGTGGGGCTTGCGCGGCCTGCACTGCACGAGCGGCGTCGGCTGCGAGTGTCTTCGGACCTCGGCATGCGACAACCCAATGTGAGGCTGCGTTGGCTAATGCTGTCACATCCGAAGTCAATGGTGCGTCGAAACGCTGATGCGTTGTGGCGTGGTTGCCGATAATGTTGACCATCGGAACTTGCGCCTTGCGAGCGTTATGCAGGTTCGCCATTCCGTTCGCTAGCCCGGGTCCAAGATGCAGGAGTGTCGCTGCAGGCTTTCCTGTCATCCGCGCATATCCATCGGCTGCTCCGGTTACTACGCCTTCAAACAGGCCAAGTACGGCGCGAATGCCCTGTATCTTGTCGATTGCTCGGACAAAGTGCATCTCAGAGGTGCCGGGGTTGGCGAAGCAGACTTGTACGTCGCAATTCACAAGCGTTTTCAGTAAACTGTCGGCACCGCTCAACTCGCCTACATTCACATTATCTTCAATCGACACTTCTACTCGTCGCCCCTCGTTAAAGAACAACACCCCTTCATCTCTTTTATTCGTTAATGTACGAGTTTGGACGTTTGGTGTAGTGAGCCCATTAGGTTAGCTGCCATGGCGGCGCTGTCGTTCGTGTTGAATCCGTTGATGCTCTGCTGCATCTTTGCCAACACGTCTGTGTTCTGTCCGAAGCAAGAGCGTCCTGTGTCAATCCCATCTATATCTCCTATTAGTCACGCTGCACTCAAAACCAGGAACCCCATCTAGTCCTGAGCTGCATGCATGGAAGGTCTTCCAGTCTTGTGCACTGCATCTTCGGCGATAGTTGCTTCCACGATCTCAGCAATCGTTGTAAGTGCATTTGTCTTCGCGATGCTTGCTCCGAGTGTTTTGGCGCGATCTCGGTAGCCCGGATCACGCAACAGCAGAAGGACCGCATCGCGGATTTGTTCCGCTGTGGGCGTGCCGGTTTTCAAGTCGATGCCAGCACCACTCCAGTTCACCCTCGCGCCTACCTGCGGCTTGTCCTCGCTCGCGCCCGCTAAGACAACTGGAACACCATAGCTGAGCGCCTGCTGCACGCCGTTATAGCCGCCGTTAGTCACAAAGACGCTGGTTTCGGGCAGTATCAGCTCATAAGGGAGATATGATTCCACGATTGCGTTCTCTGTCGCAACAATTGTATTTGCGGGCCCTCCGCCGGCAGTCACGACTACCTGCACGTCTTCTCCTGCCAGACCGGCGAGCGCTGGATTTACTACCTGGTTGAAATCGTAGTTTGCCAGGGTGCCCTGAGTTACGAAGACCACGGGTCTTGAGCCATCCAGCTTTGCCAGCCACTCAGGAACCTTTATCGGGCCTTTCGTCCGAGGCAGAATCGGCCCGGTGAAGCGAAGGTTCGTCGGCCTGTTGGACACGGGGAACTCAAACTCCTCTGCTCCTAACTGCAGAAAGAGATCTGGAAGGCGGTACATGGTATCGGTGACGTCGAACCCTCCGGGTACTTGAGGACCAAGCTTTTCAAGCACTGCATCGACATATTTGTTCCCCGCCACACGCTCCTCTTTCCATTGCCGACTGTGCTCGACGTTCCGTTTGCGCCCTTCCGGGGTATTGTCTGGCCCGGTCAAGATAGAAAAAGAAGGGTCATGCCACATAGGGGCGGTCGTACCGCAGGAGATCACAGGTGGTCGAAGCTCACCTCGTAACAGTAGCGGAAAAACTCCCCAAAAACCGACGTCTGTCAGCAAGAGATCAACACTTTCCTCGTCGATAATCTGGCGGACCCCACGATACTGATCCGGGATGCGGTCTCCCAGCATATGCTTTTCGTAGATGTTGAACAGATCGATCGCAGAGGTGGCGGTCTTCGCCTCGGGTATCAGGTCTCCCAGCTTGTGATAATCATAGTTGGCGTTCCCCATCAAGGGAACGAAGCGGAGGTCGCAAGCCTCGGCCCTTTCGCGGAAGAGATCGGAGGTATTAAAGAGGACATCATGACCTCGTTTGCGCAGGAATTCCGCGATGATCAGCATTGGACCGGCATGCCCTGCCAAGGGTGCTGCTGCTACGAGAATGTTACTCATCAAAAACTCCTTCAAGTGTGAACGTAGCCATCAAGCGACTCGGCGTATCGGCGGAATTTCCCCAGGCATGCGGGATACCCCGAGCGAGACTAACTATCGTTCCTGCCGTGGCGTCGAATGTCTTGTCCCCGTACAGGACCCGCGCCGCTCCTTCCACTACGAGTATGTGCCTCATCCTCATTCTCGTGAAGGTGAACCGGGGTGCTGTCACCATGGCTAGAGAGGATTTCTGTGACTGAGTAAGAACCATTCGTTGCCGAAGCTGGGATGCGAATCAAGAAGCGCTCTCCGGGTCTGGATTGCAACCACTCCCCACTCAGTTTATTGTCGATCACATCGGCGTTACCTGTCATCGTTGGAAGTCTCCTTGTCGTTCTGATTCTTTTGAATGTACATATACTGCGCATCATTTCTTGTGGTTGTTGGTGTGAACCGTGGCCACTGCACCGAATGTGCTAAAAAATCTGATTCACTCCTTTAAATGGCCGTAGAGACGGTCTCATATGATGGACCTTCTAAAAGCAGTTAATGCCATCCTAAAAGTAAGAACACACAAGTGGGTTCAATATTTCCCGAATTCGGCGTTCTAAATGTGGAGGCTCAAGAGGTTGTTCTGCTTCACTAATGGGATGGTCCGCCGCCTTAGCCCGGCAGCAGTGGGGGTATAACGGTGAAGACAGGAGGCATCCCATGGAACTGGAACTACACACGATCGGCATTGATCTTGGCAAGACGGTCTTCCATCTGGTTGGGCTCAACCTGCGTGGCGAGGTTGTAGTGCGCAAGAAGTGATCGCGCAAGCAACTGCTGCACTTCACGGCGAAACTGAAGGTAACACTGATTGGCATGGAAGCCTGTGGAGGGTCACATTTTCTAGGACGGGCATTGCGAGAACAGGGTCATGAGGTACGGTTGATCCCGGCTCAGTACGTGAAGCCGTACGTGAAGACCAACAAGAGCGACTACCTTGACGCCGAGGCGATCGCTGAGGCGGTGGGGCGGCCGAGGATGCGCTTCGTGCCGATCAAGACCGATGATCAACTGGATCTACAGTCCCTGCATCGGGTACGGGAGCGTTGGGTGATGCGCCGCACAGCGGTCATCAACCAGATTCGTGGCTTGCTGCTCGAACGTGGGATCACACTGCGCAAGGGACGGTGCCACGTAGATGCGGCGTTGCCGGGGATACTGGAAGACGCCGACGCCAACCTATCGTGTGCATTACCGGAGAAAAAGTGAATTTACGGATGCGTAGACCAAGCGTGACAGGGATAGTGCGATCCTGCTGCCGCATTATCGAAGACGCAGAGTGTAGAGGTCGGCTTGCCGGATCTCGTCGGCGCGCGCAAGCAGCGCGGTCAGGTCGTCATGGGCGTCGATGTAGCGCCCGGTGAAGGCGTCACCTTCCCCATGGGCGAGCTGGACGACAAGCTGGGCGACGCGTTCTACCGGAAGGTCTCGACCAGCCGCGATTTCCTGGCGCAGCCAGGCCGCGACCTTGCCGGCCGGGGAGTCTGGGGAGACCTCGGCATTCAGAGTCAAGTCGGTCAACCCTATGCGGACGATGCCTGGATGAACCGCAAAGACCGTGATCCCCTCATTCCGCAACTCCACCGCGAGGTTTTCGGTGAATTTGATCACTGCGGCCTTGGAGACTGCGTACCCCGAAACGTTGGGCCAGCGGTACACTCCCGCGTTGCTCGCCATGTTGATGATTCGCCCACGGCGATGTGCCACCATGCCGGGCAATACCGCGTGCGCCCAGAGGAGAACACCGCGAAGGTTGACTTCCATCGTTCGCCACCACTCTGTGGCGCTGACCTCCCAGGTTGGGCCAATCGGTCCCCCCACCCCAGCATTGTTAACCAGCAGCGTCACCGGTCCGAGTTTATCGCGCACCATCGCGATCGCCTCGTCGATTCCCGGCCCATCCGTAACGTCGACGGACAAAGCCATTGCGCGTCGCCCGAGGCTTTCGATCAAGTTGGCTGTCGTCTGAACCTGATCGGCCGAGCGTGCTGCCACGGCAACTGACGCTCCCTCCCGGGCGAGGGCAATAGCGATCTCGCGTCCAATTCCCCGACCGCCGCCCGTGACTACCACGACCTGATCGGAGAGGTCGACTCGCGGTCCTTCTGGGTCGGGAACGACATTTTCAAGAACCGCTCCGGGTTCGGAACTCATTGTGTCTCTCCTTTTACCGGATTTCGCGGAACCGGCTGGAATTCGATCATCATGCTTAGCTCGTCGGGATTGCTGTTCGCCACGGGCGTCCCGACGGAGCGCGACGCGGTCGAGCTTCTGAACGCCTGTCATGGGCAGTTGCCCGACCACCCGGACCTCGGCCGGGCACTTGTAGCTGACCAGCTGTGAGGCGCAGTGCGCGGAGATCTCGGTTTCGTCGACCGTTTCGCCGCTTCGGGGCACGACGAAGGCGATCAGGCGCTCGCCCTCACTTCGCGCATCCGGCGCACCGACGACGCCAACCATGCCGACCTTCGGGTGAGTGTAGATCACCTCTTCGACCTCACGCGGGAAGACGTTGAAGCCCTTGACGAACACCACGTCCTTTTTGCGGTCGGTGATGAATACAAAGCTGTCCTCGTCAAGGTAGCCAATATCACCCGTGTAGATGAAGCCTTCGCGGATGGTCTGCGCCGTCTCTTCGGGTCGATTGCGGTAGCCGGTCATCATCTGCGGGCCGCGGACCCGCACTTCGCCGATCTCGCCCGGCGATAGTACGCGCAGCCCGGTCTCCAGATCCACGATTTGCAGTTCGTTTCCAGGGACGGGCTTGCCGACCGAACCGGGCCGGATGCCCGACAACGCCCTCGCGCCGCTGATCGGCGCGATTTCCGACATGCCGTAGACGTCGTAAATCTCAAGCCCGGTGGCGCGGCGCCAACGCGCCATGAGTTCGACGGGAAAGGGTGCGCCACCGGCCGGGCACATCCGGAGGGCTGAAAGGTCGGCGGTCCCGAGGTTGCTTGCCGCCAGGATTCCAGCATAGATGGCCGGTGGCCCACCGCCGAAGAAGGTCACGCGGTGGCGCGTGAGCAGTTCGACGATATGCTCCGGTTGGAAGCGCTCCGGAATCACCGTCTCACCGCGGGCAGACAGCGGAACGAGCACGCCCAGCAGGAAGCCGTAGAGGTGGGTGAAGGGCACGATGGCAAGGAAAACTTCGCCGTCGGTACGAGTCGGCCAGATGTACTCCAGGCCGCGCACTGCGAGGATAAGGCGGCCATGCGTGTGCTCGACAGCCTTGGGAAGTCCGGTGGTGCCGCCGCTGAACAACAGTGCTCCGAGATCTGCTGGCGTGGCAGTCCGCAGACCGACCGGTAGGTCGGGCTCGGCTACCAGATCTGGGACCGTAACGTCCTGCCCCAGGCTGACTACGGCAGGAATGCGCAGATCGCGGGCGAGACTGGCCATCATATCGCGAGTAGCCGGCGAGCAAATCACGGTGCTCGGGGTCGCTTCGCGCAGCAGCGGCACGAGCTGGACCGCCGGGTAGAGAGGGTTGAGCAGGGCGGGCGCCGCGAGGGCCTTCAGCGCGGCGAAGTAGGCGATGTGGAATTCGATGGAGTTGGGCAAGAAAAGCGCCACCACCTCGCCCGGTGCCACGATTTTGGCGAGACGCCGCGCCAGCGCCGAAACGGCGCGCCCCATTTCTCGATAAGTCAGCGTGATACCAAGATGGCGTAGCGCCACGGTCTCGGGCGCAGTGGCAACCGCCTGGTCGAACATGGAGCAGAGGCTCGACAAGGGGGCCTCTAGTAGGTCGGCGCTCCGCTGTATGAGGTTAGGCTCCATCATATATTCACCTCGGCATCCACCGACAATCTATGGTCAGTCCTCAAGATGTCCGCGTCACGCTCGCCAATGACGACATAGGGCGCCACGGTGTTGACCGTTGTCACGCGCGGCATGATTGACCCATCGGCGATCCGCAGGCTCTCTACGCCATGGACTTTGAGCGTGCGATGGCCCGCATCCATCACAGCTGGTACGTCATCGTCGCCGCCAGCTTCCAGCAACAGTGCAGTGACGTTGGGATGCTCGGCCAGTCTTCGAGCGACAACTGAACCGGAAGAACCCGATCGGCAGACAATAAAGTCGTTCGTCCCAGTTGTGACGTTTGCATAGGTGACTGGCTCGAGATAAACCGCGGGTTTGGTGCTGCGGCTCAGGCCCCAGTTCGTAAACGTGTGGCCATCATCCAACACCAAACTGTGAAAAGCTCCCAGAATTCTAGTTTCTTGTCTCATGTCTCTCCTTCCACTGAACTGCGTCGATGACGCTTGGTACGTCTTCATCAACGCCTGCCTCAGGCAGCAGCCACGCTGACGTCGGGATTTTCGGCTAGACGACGCGCCACTACTGATCCGGACGAGCCCGATCCTCAGACGATGAAGTCGTGCCGCGGCTTCAGATCAGAACCAGCTTTCCGCTGATTCCCGCGATCGACAGCTCCTTGAGGGTGTGCTCCGATCCATCTCTAGGATGGCCGATCAGGCGGGTCGTTCTCTTGAATATTCCTGCGGGTTTTTTGAAGAATCGTGCTCCGGATCTCGCCTTTCCTGGAGCATCATAGGGGTTACTCCAAAGAAGTGCTTGAGGTGACGCGTAAGATGACTCTGATCGGCGAAACCGAGACGATGAGCAATTTCAAGGATGGAGAACTTACCTGATGTCAGGAGTTCTTTTGCTTTCTTCGCTCTCGTTTGGATGACATAACGATATGGCGATTGGCCGGTGGACTGTTTGAAGAGCCGGGTGAAGTGATAAGGACTCATGTGAACCGTCCGAGCAATTCCGGAGACCGTCAACCCCGTTTCCAATTGATCTTGGATATATTCAATGGCGCGCCTCAGTTTTTCTCTGGAGAGTCCGCCATGCGCGTGTTCCAGACCCACAGCGATCCCACCATATTCGCGCAACAAACGTAAAGTGAATGCGTAAATCAAGTAATCGACATAAAGGTTGTTGGACTGTCCTCCGGACTTGACTGCATTTTCGAAGAGCCTGATAAAGTAACCTAGAGCTTCATCCCGGATACCTACCTGCCCTTGGAGTTGCACGTCAGGATTCAAATCTAGCTCTCGCGAAACTTCCTTGACAAATTCTGGATCCAATCCACACACTATCAAGTCTGTCGGCGTAAATGTGCGTATTTTTGGTCGTATCCCATCAGGGAAAAAACTGCTTGTCCCCGGATACTTCGAATATGGTCTTAGGTGCCCCCTCCAATCAGGGCGTTCACCAATGGACACGTGCTGCTGAGATACAAGCTCAACAATGTGATGGACAATCGGAACGTCCGGAAAGTCGCATGGCGGCACGCGATGGCGTTCGACGACCAAGCCCTTCCATCCAAGTCCGATGCTCGACAACAAAGGTGGGGGTAGCGATGGGTTTAGCGAACCTCTTTTGTGCACGATTTCGTTTTCGCTCATAAGAACCTCATCAACCAAAAATCGAGTTCTCAATCAGCCTTCTTACTAGCCACCCAGGAGTTGACTGATTCATGACCACACGCGCGTTCTCGACACTAATTATTTGCGCCAAATATCGCCTCAAAGGCTACGCCAAATAGCTCTTAAAACAACACTCCTGGGGCATTCTGGCACTTTGCGCTTTTAGCGAACGCGACTTCATGGGCCTTTTTCAACGGCATCGATCATTTCCGCAACGATCCTTGCAAAATAGAATGCTTCCCGAGCAGAATGTCCGTCGCCTTCTCCGCAATTGCGATGACGGCGGCGTTGGTGTTGCCGCGAACGACGGAGGGCATCACAGATGCATCGACGACACGCAGCCCTTCGATGCCGAAAACCCGAAGATCAGGGTCGACAACGCGGCCGATCGCGCAAGTGCAAGTCGGATGATAATTGGTGCCCATCTGCTGCTCAATAAATGCGACGATGTCCGCCTCTGCGTCGGATGCCGGAACGGAGAAGGGCGCGCGCTGCAACTTTGACAGGACGGGCTGACCGAAGATATCCATCGCCAGCCGTACGCTGGCGATTATTGTCGCGCGATCTTGCGCGGTCGCCAGATAGTTGTGGTAGATGCGCGGTTTCGCGTCGGGACGCGCCGACCGCAACGCCACTTTGCCACGGCTTGTCGGCTTAAGCAGGGTTGTCGTCATAGAGAAGGCGTGATCGGAGGGCGCCGACAGTCCTTCATTGAAGTACATCGCGGGCGCCATTTCGAATTGGCAATCCGGCACTCTGTCATCGCCACGCGTTGACAAGAACACCCCACCCTCAGCAATGTTTGAGGTCAAAGGGCCGTGGCCTTCCTTGTAGAGCGCCACATCTTCAGGTGATCCAGCGCCGAAGAGCGATCTCTCGTCGGTGAGGTAGCTCATCGGCAGTAGCGGATGGTCCTGAAGGTTTGTTCCGACCGGAAGATCGACGACCACAGGAATACCAAACGGGTCCAGTTCGTCGGCCGACCCGATGCCTGACAGCATCAGGATTTGAGGTGAGCCATAGGCGCCTGCCGCGAGGATGATTTCTCTTTCGGAGAAAAGGGTTTCTGTCTGGCCATGACGATGGATTGAGACGCCGGTAGCGCGGCGACCCTCCAACAGTAGCCGCAGCACTAGGGTGTCCGTGAAAACTTGCAGGTTCGCCCGTTCGCGCGCGGGGTGGAGATAAGCGGAGGCGGCGCTACAACGAACTCCGCTCCGCTGCGTGAGCTGAAAGCGCCCGACTCCCAGCTGCAAGGCCCCATTGAAATCGTCATTCAGGCGATAGCCCGATCCCACAGCCGCCTCGATCAGGTGATCCACCAGCGGATGCATAGAGCGGCCGTCCTGCACAGTCAGGGGCCCCGAACGTCCATGGTAACGTGGGTCGCCCCGCTCGTTGCCCTCTGACCTGATGAAATAGGGCAGCATCTCACCGTACGACCATCCCGGTGCGCCCTCGTCCGCCCAGCCATCGAAATCAACTGCGTTTCCGCGGATATAGATCATGGCGTTCATCGCGGAACTGCCGCCGAGTGTTCTGCCGCGAGGCAGATAGACCCGACGCTCCCCGAGACCCTGCTCCGGCTCAGTCGCAAAGTCCCAATCGTACTTGGTCTTGAATAGCTGGGGAAAGGCGACGGGCAAACTGATCTCGGGCGCGTCGTCCAGACCTCCCGCCTCCAGCAGGGCCACTCGGACATTCGGATCCTCGCTGAGGCGCGCCGCGAGCACACATCCGGCCGAACCGGCCCCGACTACTATGTAATCAAATTCCTGTCGCGCGTTTACGACTCCATTGGCCACTAGATCCTCTGTTGAGAATGTATTGTTCGCGTGAAAAAGCAGCTTAACCTGAAGAACACCTCAGTTGGCTGCTTATTCCCCTAACGTACCGATCAATTAGAAGGCTTCTTTCTAGAATCAATTCTGGTAGCGTGGGAACGTCAGTTCGTACATCTCCCGCAAGAGTTCCCCCTGCGTTAGTGTACGATTTTGTACGTTTGGTGTAGTGGCTTCTAGTTCAGGTAAAGGTGCATCTGGCTTTGGAAGATGGGCCACAGTTCCTCAGTCCGCGGTCAGTCTCGATGTAACGTTTCGTCGTTTTCCTCTTTCTAAAGATGGCGAGCGTTGCATGAGGTCTACCTCATCCAAGTCGGGCATGCGACCGTGCTTTACGTAATAGCGTCGAAATTCCTTCGGCGTCATCTGTCGCGCAGCTCGGAATCGGCGATTGAAGTTGGACAAATTAGAAAATCCCGCTTCCATAGCAATCACGCTGATCGGTCGGTCTGTTTCCACAAGCCACATGCAAGCCCGCCCGATTCGCAGCCTTCCCAGGTAATCGCTCAGGTTCTCACCTAAATGGCGTACAAATAGCCGATGAAGCGATCGCTCGGACATGTTCCCGACAGCGCACAGATCTTGTACGCGGAGCGGCTCAGCGAAACGCTTGTGCAGCACATCTAATATCCGGTTCAGTTGAGTCGACTCGTCCGGGGTGATACGCGCTGGCTTCTGCGGAGTTGCGAGCGGAACTGCATCGGCATCGGCCAGTTCGGTAAGCAGATCCAACGCCGTTTGAAGGCGCTCGCGCGGAGAGGTAGAAAGCAGCCCCGGCAGACGCGATTCCATTTTCTCTCCGGCTGGTGAGGCAAAGCTCAGACCGGCGGCGGCCCTTCTTAGCAACTCGCGAAAGGGAGAATATTCCGGACACACATCCGAAACCTGTAAAGCCCAGGTCCCTGTAAACCAAACAACGATAGCCGTGTGCGGCCGCGACCCGTCGATGGCGTTAGTAGATGCCCAAGTATGCGGCATCTCCGATGGCACCAAGACCAAGTCATGCGAATCGTACGCGCCTATATGGTCTCCAATGAATCGCAAACCACGGCTGTTCAGCGTTAGCGTCAGCTCGTATTCCGGATGGTGATGCCATTCAAAAGGAATTTCCGGAATCTGACGATGAAAAACGCGGATAGAGCAGCCTTTTGGGATCGCGACGTTTTCGAACTGAGGCTTCATCCTCGTTCAACGCTGCCAGATTCGGATACGATCTAGCGCTGTTTTGTCCGAATAGTATCAGAAACTGGCTTATCTCGCGGATTCCAGCGGCTTGAGCCCTCCTAAAATCAATTTCATGCGGTGCACAGAAAAGCCCACATACACGAGAGCACGAATCGAAACTGAAGCCGTGATTAAGCCTGCTGCGACGTTTCAAGCTCTCGAGATCCAGCAAAGGAGTTAACGAACTATGCCGTTCCAAGTTGAGAATTTGCCCGAAGCGATTCGGGACGTCAAGAAAGCGCTGCGGCGGGAGCTCCCCGCCTATGCAGCTGTATTCGAAGAAGTCGAAAGCGAGATGCGCCGCAAGGTTGCTCAGATCGTCAAGGAGCGGGAGGCCGGCGAAGCGGTTATTCCAGTTCTCCAATACTCGGATACAGCCGCGGGATCGATTTCTCCCGAGATGATTGCAAAAATCAAAGATCGTGGAGCGTGCGTCATTCGCAACACTTTTGCAACTGAACAAGCTCGCGCATGGGATGACGAGATCGCGAGATATGTCGAAGAGAACGGCCTGAACGAAAAACTCGCCAATGCTGCTGAAGACAAGTATTTTGGCACATTAGCGGCGGCTAAACCGCAGATTTACGGCATCTATTGGTCGCGTCCGCAAGTGGAAGCAAGACAGTCAGAGTCTCTCACCAGCGTGCGCACCTTTCTCAACCGGTTGTGGGTTGCTGAGAGCGAGGGCCGCCGTCATTTCGATCCTGATCAAGTGCCGGCTTACGCAGACCGGATTCGAAGGCGGCCGGCAGGCTCCAGTTCGCTCGGCCTTTCGCCCCATGTGGATGGCGGGTCGGTTGAGCGATGGCTCGAGCCGAATTTTAGAAATGTATACCGCCACGTCTTCTCAGGCGAGTGGCGTGATTACGACCCGTTCGACGCAGCGTGGCGGCCAGATGTGCAAGAAATTCCTTCGCCGGCTGTCTGTTCCATGTTTCGAACCTTCCAAGGCTGGACTGCGCTAACCCGCCAAGGCCAAGGCGACGGTACCCTGCAACTGATTCCGATTGCAAATGGCATGGTTTACATGCTCCTACGTGCGCTGCAGGACGATGTTCCTGAAACAGAGCTGTGTGGCGCCGAGCCGGGGCGTGCTCTCTCAGCTAACCCGGAGTGGCATGCCCTCTTGCTCGAAGCGTTGACGTCGATTCCGCTTATGCAGCCCGGCGACACTGTATTCTGGCACTCTGATGTAGTTCATGCCGTCGAGAACGAGCACAAGGGCGACGGTTATAGCAACGTCATGTATATTGCCGCAACCGTCGGTTGCGAGAAGAATAGCGCGTACATGGCCAGGCAGGCACCAGCGTTCCTGTCAGGCAAAACGCCGCCTGATTTCGCGCCCGATAACTTCGAAGTAGACTTTGAAGGCCGTGCCACAGAGGCTGATCTCACTCCGCTTGGCCGAAGTCAGATGGGCCTCCCTCCACTCAAAACCCCGGTCGAACGGACAACACGTCAAGAACCCGCCAAAGCCACGGCGTAAGCATTGGTCGATTGAACGGGGCTTTACGCCTCGGTCTATGGTCTTCTGGAGCGTGGGGCGTGCAAGTTAAGCTTCCCGATGTGGACCGAAGGTTAGTCGGGTATCATCTTACTCACGAAGCCACACGCAATGTGATCCGTGGCGTGAACCGGGGAGCCGAATCGTTTTACGCTGCAGCCGACGGCTATTGCGACGGGCGCCCTTCGCGGGATAGGGAGGGAGTGCGCTTTCGCGTTATCGAAATCAGGTTCAACGTTCTATTGAACGATTTAGCTATTGATGACAATACGGCACTATAAACGGCCTCCGCACGCTGGGGAAGAATCGATTGCCTTCTGCATCGGCGGTCCACACAAAGGGGCGAGGATTCTGATTCCGCCGGTCGAGATAGTCGAGCATCGCCCTTTCAGGACCTTGCCGCTTGGTCCAGATGCAAGCCGTGTCAACGCGGCATTTCACGTCTACCTGGGTGCGCGTGTACAAGCGAGAGAAGTTTCGCTATTTACGTCGGTTCAATTCCCGCAGGGTGAAAATACCGCGCAACCTTGGGACGAAAAAGAAGCCAGGCGATCACGGCGCAGAACAGACAGTGGATAGCGAACTCACGGAACGCGTGGAAGGCGCTCAGGACTACGTGGAATGCCATCCAGGCTAGAGCAAGCCACCGCGCCCAATTGTGGCCACGGAGCATAAATGCTCCAGCGATAATTGCTAACAACTCGACGACCTCGGCCCAGACCACGTCGTATTGAAAGGCACCCCCGGCCTGGATCCCGGTGAAGTGATAAGCAA
>JAOAPQ010000216.1 GCA_025462965.1 Bryobacterales bacterium | reverse complement strand
TCAAACGGCCGCCTGATCTGGCATTCGGTGATCGGAGCGGTAACCAATATCGACGAAAAAACAAAACGCGGCTACCGCCGCGTGTCCTTTGTGTCCCTAGAAGCCGCGCTGCTTGTCCACTACGTTGATCAGCGGTTTGCCGTCGACGAAGCGGCTGATGTTTTCCTTAATGGTGCTCACCATGCGGGCATTGTCTTTGTCGGAACGCCCGGCGATGTGCGGGGTGATGATCGCGTTATCGAATTTCCAGAGCGGGTGGCCTTTCGGAAGCGGCTCGGGGTCGACAACGT
This sequence comes from Bryobacterales bacterium, assembly GCA_025462965.1. Classification (GTDB taxonomy): domain Bacteria; phylum Acidobacteriota; class Terriglobia; order Bryobacterales; family Bryobacteraceae; genus JALYXI01. The sequence continues at coordinate 2,974 of JAOAPQ010000216.1, read as the reverse complement.
CAACGCCGGCGCCGGCGAGACGCTTTTCGTCGAGCGCCTTTACGAGCCCTGGCATATCGTAAACTCCGCCGCGGCTGACCGCGATGAAGTACGAATCCTTCTTCATCAGGGAGAACTCGCGCGTGCCGAACATTTTGTGGCTGCCAGGGGAATCCGGCGCGGAGATGAAAACAACATCGGCTTCGGGGACGACCTCATCGAGCTGGTCTGGTTTGACCATGCGTTTGATGAACGGGGTGAACGGATAATCCTGCGGATCGACGCCGATGACGTTCATGCCGAAAGCCCAGGCGCGGAGGGCGATCTGCTGGCCGATGCCGCCCACGCCGATGATGACGGCGGTGCGGCCGTTCAGCTCAATGCCATGGTAAGGGCGCGCCTGCCAGATCTCCTGTTGACGATTGGCTATGAATTTATCGATGCCGCGCGAGAGGGTGAGAAGCATGGCCATCGCGTGGTCGGCGATCTCGATGCCTTGCACGATGCGGTTGTTGGTGAGCACGATGTTGCTGTCGCGAAGGTCGTTGCCGCCGGATTTGAAGAGAACATTTTCGGCTCCCGCGCTCATGATCTGGACCCACTTGAGGTTCTTCCCCGCCCTGACTTCCTCGGGGCGGATGTTGCCGATATAGGCATCGGCATCGGGTATCTCCTTCATTACGGTCGCGGGGGTGACGGCGACAACATGCACTTTGGTGGTTACGGACTGAAGGTCAGCAACCAGTTTGGCATCTCCGGCGACGAGGATTTTTTTCGTCTGGGCGGAAAGCGGGATCGCGAGAAGGGTAAACAGAACAAGGCGTCGCATTTGAATTGAGATTCTATCGCAAACGCTATGATGAAAATTCCAAATGCTGCTGAGCGCCATGAATGTGGAGAAATCGTACGCGGGAATTGCGGCGCTGCGGCATGCTTCGTTCGAACTGCGCGCGGGTGAGGTTCATGCGCTCGTCGGGGAAAACGGCGCGGGGAAATCCACACTCATCAAAATATTCACGGGCGCGGTTCAAGCGGACGAAGGCGAGATCCGGCTGAACGGCGAACTGGTGGAACAGAACACGCCGCACAAGGCGCGCACGCTCGGGATCGTGGCGATCTATCAGCAGCCCGCGCTGTTCCCGGATCTTACGGTTAGCGAGAATCTCGCGATGGCGAATGAGCCGGGCGGGTTGTGGCGAGTGCTGGACTGGAAGGCGAGGGAGCGACGGGCGAAGGCATTGTTGGAAGAGATCGGCGGGCATATCGACCCGGGCACGCTGGTGAGCACGTTGAGCATGGCGGAGCAGCAAATCGTGGAGATTGCGCGCGCGCTTGGCGGCAACGCAAAGGTTCTGATTCTGGACGAGCCGACGGCATCTCTGACGGAGAAAGAAGCGCAGCGGCTATTCGGCATCATCCGCGATCTGCGCACGCGGGGGGTGGGGCTGGTGTACATCTCGCACCGCCTGGAGGAACTGTTCGAGATCGCGGACCGTGTTACCGTGCTGCGCGATGGGCAGGTGATCGGCACGCGTGAGATGGGCGATGTAGACCGCGCGGGAATGATCCAGATGATGGTTGGGCGCGAGCTTTCGGCAGTGTTTCCCAAGCGCGAGGTAGAGCTGGGTGACGTGATACTGGAAACGCGCGGCTTGCGTTCTCGCGAGGCGGGCATCCGGGATGTTTCGATCTCGCTCCGGCGCGGCGAGATTCTCGGACTATCGGGGATGGTGGGCGCGGGGCGGACGCAGTTCGCGGAGACGCTGTTCGGACTGACCCCGGCGGATGGCGGCATGATTCGGATAGCCGGCCGCGAAGAGAAAGTCGGGAGCCCGGGGCGGGCGATTGAGTTGGGGCTGGCGTACGTGCCGGAAGACCGGCGTCGGCACGGCGTGATCATGGACATGCCGATCCCGGCGAACATCACGATGGCCAGTCTGGGAACGGGCTTTCTGAACGGAAAACGGGAACGACGGCTGGCCGAGGAATACAAGAGCCGCTTGCAGGTGAAATCGGGGTCCATGACGGCTCCAGTGCGCGAGCTTTCAGGCGGCAATCAACAAAAGGTGGCACTGGGACGCTGGCTGGCGACGAATCCGAAGATCCTTGTTCTGGACGAGCCTACGCAGGGAATCGACGTGGGCGCGAAATCGGAGATTCACCAGTTGATGGGCGAGCTGGCGGCGAGAGGCATGGGGATCATTATGATCTCTTCCGAGCTGCCGGAGATCCTGGGGATGAGCGACCGGATCGCGGTGATGCACGGCGGCACGATTTCCGGCGTACTGAGCCGGGCGGAAGCAACCCAGGAGAAGGTACTGGCGCTGGCGCTAGGGGACGCGCCCGCCAGAGGCGCGGCATGAAGCGCGAACGGGCGGCGTTAGCGGCCTGGAGTGCGCTGCTGGCTGTACTGGCCGTTTTCGCTCCCCGGTTCTACTCGCCCGGAAATATGCGCGACCTGTTCCTCGGGATGGTGCCCGTGCTGCTTACGGCGATCGGAATGACGATGGTGATCGTCGCGCGTCAGATCGATATTTCGATCGGTTCGCAGTTCGCGGTTTGCAGCGTGGCGGCGGGGATGCTGGCGGCGACGGGCATTCCGATGTGGCTGGTAGCTGTACTGACTTGCGCGGTGGGAGGGAGCCTGGGGCTGGTAAATGGCGCGCTGGTGGCGGGCCTCGGGGTGCCCTCGATTGTGGCGACGCTGGCTACCATGGTGATCATCCGCCAATCGCTGCTGTGGGCGACGGGCGGTGCGTGGGTACAGAATCTGCCGGACAGCTTTCAATGGTTCGGGCTGGGGCAGGGGGCGGGCCAGTTCGTGATTCTGGCGTTCGCGCTGGCGGTGTTTCTGATATTTGCCTGGGCTTCCCGGAATGTGGCAGCGGCGCGGACGGTGTATGCGGCCGGGTCGGACGCGGAAGCGGCGCGACTGGCGGGGATCGGCACGCGCGGGGTGCTGTTCGGAGTGTTCCTGGTGATGGGCGGGTTAACC
>JAOAPQ010000195.1 GCA_025462965.1 Bryobacterales bacterium | reverse complement strand
GCGGACGGCCTGGTGACAGCGAACAGCTCCGGCGGCCCCATCCAGATCGGCTCCGCCGCCGGAGTGCAGTGCCAGAGCGCGAGCGGAGCCATCCGCCTGAATAACGTGTCAGGAGCCATGCAGGCGTCTACGCTCGCCGGCAGCATCATCGCGACTTTCCTGCCGGGTCTGCCGATTATGGATTCCTTCCTCTCGACGGCGGCTGGTGACATAACCGTGATGATCCCGTCTAATCTGCATGTGAGCATCCGGGCGCAGAACGGGGGCTCGACGGACATCCGGTCGATCGTTTCGGATTTTCCCGGTCTGCGCGTAAAATCGCTGAGAAGCGCGGTGCTGGCTGAAGGAGCAATCAACGGCGGTGGCCCGCTGTTGCGAATCTCCGGGAAGGGTGGTTCCATTTACATCCGGAAAAAGTAGGGATACACCATGCATATTCATTTGAAAACCGTTATTTGCGCCGCCATGCTTTCCGCGCTGGCGTCCGCCCAAAGCACCCCGCCCCGCGCACGCTCAACAAGCAATATCGTGATCCAGCGCCCGAGCGGAAGCTACCTGGGCGTGGCGGTGGTAGAAATCGATTCGGATCGCGCCAAAACGCTCAAACTGAAAGAGGAACGAGGCGTTGAAGTCAAGCTCGTAGACGAGAACAGCCCCGCTTCGAAGGCCGGCTTGAAAGAAGGCGATGTGATCCTTGAATATAACGGCCAGCGCATTGAAGGCACCACGCAGTTTGTCCGCATGGTTTCGGAAACGCCGGCGGGCCGCAGGGCTTCGCTGCAGATCAGCCGGAATGGCGCCCCCCAGACGTTACCCGTCACGCTCGAGGCCCGCTCCGGCCGCGGCGGTTTCGCTTTATCCTTGGGCGATATGAGCTCGATCCCACCGATGCCGCCGATGCCGCCCGTGCCTCCCGCGGCGCCGGCCGTTCCAGAGATTCCCTGGAGCACGCCGCGGCTCGGGATCGAAACCGAGTCGCTCAATCCCCAGCTGGCCGAATTTTTCGGAGTCAAGGAAGGTGTCCTGATCCGGTTCGTTTCGAAGAATTCCGCTGCCGAGAAAGCCGGGCTGAAAGCGGGTGACGTCATCACGCGCGTCAACGGCGACAGCATTCGCAATGCCGGCGAAATCACCATGAAGATTCTCCCGCCCAACGCGGGCAAGACCGTCAGTCTCACCGTGGTCCGCAACCATAAGGAGATGACGGTCGAGGTCGCCATGAGTTCGGATCGCCGTTCGGAAGCTAAATACGACACCTCCTGCTACACTGCGTGAGGAATGCGCAGTTTCGCAGGACCTACGCGCCGGACGTTTCTGAAGGCGGCGGCCGGATTCACCGCCGCGGCTCCGGCTCTCGGGATCCAGCCCCGTCCCAAACTGTTGGTTTTGCTGATCGCGGAACAGTTCCGTACGGATTACCTTGATTCACATGCGGGGGTTTTCGGTTCGGGCGGATTCCGGCGGCTGATGGAAAAGGGTTCGTTTTTTCCGGATTGCCGCATCGAATCGACCACGTTCACCGCCTCCGGCCTCGCCACTATCGCGACCGGCGCCTACCCGAGTGTCCATGGCATCGTGGCCGATCGCTGGTACGATCGTGGCGCTCACCAGGCGGCAGACGAGGATCTGGCAGCCACCGTATTCGCGCCCGGCCGTTGCCGTGCGATCGCGTTCGACTCTCCGATGAGCGGTCTGCTCGGTACCCCGAACGAGCCGGCGGACCTGGCTGAATTCGCTCCCGATCCGGCCCGGAAGTGGGCGTGGCAGGCGCTCGGGTCGAAGAGTTCCGTTCCCATGCGGGTTATCTCCTTCGACGCAGCCAAACCTGAGGAATTCGCCGAGCTCTGGAAGGCTTCGCCGCTTGGGCAGGCCGCGCAGTTCGCCCTGGCTCGCGATACCATCCAACGCGAGAAACTTGGCCGCGGCGAGGGGCTCGATTGCCTCTCCATTGTATTGAGTTCGCTGGGGAAGCTCGGGTATGAGGCGGGCGCAAACTCGCCTCTGGTCTTCGATCTGGTTTCCCAGTTGGACCGGCAGATCGAATCGTTCCTCGATTTCCTTGATTCAGCAGTGGGTGAGAACGGTTACCAGATCGTCTTTAGCGCGTGCCACGGCGCGCCGGATACGCCCGCACGCCCCGTTCCCGGGGAGGAGATCGTGCACGCCGTCGGCGCCAACGTGGAAGCTTACCTCTATCCGTTTCTGTACCTGAAAGGAAACGTCCGGCGCGAGGATCGCATCGCGGCCGCCCAAGCCGCCCGCCGCTCGGGCAAGGTCAATGCCTGGCTTACAGCGGATGGCGATTGCTCCCACACGGGAGATTTCCGCCGCCGGATGGAGAATAGCTTTTATCGCGGTCGGTCCGGGGATGTCATGTTTGCCTATCCACCAGGAGCCGTCGAATATTATGACGCTGGCCACGGCGTGTCCTACGGCTCTATCTATAACTACGACGCGCGCGTGCCGCTGATGTTGCACGGGCCGCAGTTCCTCGCCCGCACGTTCGAGCAATCCATCGAGCTAACCGATCTCGCACCCACCCTCGCCCGCGCCATGGGAACCGTGCCACCTTCGTCCAGCACCGGCCGCGTGCTGGGCGAAGCTTTCAGATGAAGCCTTCCACGGCGGTTTCCGTTTGCGGAATCGCCCTTGCGAATCCAATCGTCGCGGCCTCCGGTACGTTCGGCTACGGACTGGAATTCCGCGACATGATGGACCTCCGAGCGCTCGGTGGCATCGTCGTCAAGGGCCTCTCGAAAGACCCGATTGATGGCAACGCCGCGCCCCGGCTCTGGGAAGCTGAGCAGGGAATGATCAACTCCGTCGGTCTGCAGAACATAGGCGTGCGTGCGTTCGTGCGCGAGAAGTTGCCGGCGCTCTCGACCGCGGGAACAAATGTCTTTGCGAACATCTTCGGATACGCCGCGGAAGACTACCTGGAAGTGGTTCGCGTGCTGGAAGATTCCGAGGGCCTCGCGGGATACGAGCTCAACGTCTCCTGCCCGAATACAAAGCACGGCGGTATCTTCTTCTCGAACGACCCGGAGGCGCTTGGCGAACTCATTGCGTCCGTGAAACTGGTGGCGCGCCGGCCGGTTATCGTGAAGCTCTCGCCCAACGTCGCGCGCATCGAGCCGCTGGCAGTGGCCGCCGAACAATCCGGCGCGGACGCGATCTCGCTCGTGAATACCTTCGTCTCACTTGCAATCGACGCGCGCACGCGCAAGCCCCGGATCGGGGCGGGGTTCGGCGGCTTGTCCGGTCCCGCGATCAAGCCGATCGCGCTACGCATGGTTTACCAGGCGTCGCGTGCCGTAAGGATTCCGGTGATCGGCATGGGTGGAATCGCAAGCGGCGAAGACGCGGCAGAATTTCTGATCGCCGGCGCGACCGCCGTGGAGGTGGGAACCGCGACGTTCTGGGATCCCACAGCGCCGCGCCGCATCGCCCGCGAACTTGAATCGTTCCTGGTGCAGCAGAAGATCGATGACGTACGCAGCCTGACCGGAACGCTCGAGCTCTGAACTATTCCGGCTTGCTGACTGTCACGGTACCGAACTTCTCGAGCGCCTTCTGAATTTTCGCGGCATCGCCCACCACCACAATCGCCGAGCCCTCGGGTGAGATGTACTTCTTCGCTGCCGCCTCGATCTGATCCGGCTCGACGGAGCGCACGTGGGTGGTATACGTCTCGATGTAATCGTTCGGCAGGCCCATCACTTTCACCAGCACGAGCTGGTCGGCCAACCCGGCCTGCGCTTCCATGCGGAGCAGGTACCGTCCGCTCAGGTAGTTCTTGTTGCCGCTCAACTCTTCGGCGGTCACCCGCTCCTTGCCCATGTCCGTAAGGTCGTCGAGGAGCGCCTGCATGGCGGGTTCGACCACGTCGTTGCGCACTTCGGTTACCGCCGCGAAAACGCCCGCCTCCTGCCGGCGGTCCATTTCGGTATGCGCATCGTAAGCGAAACCGCGCTTCTCGCGGATATCGTTGAACAGGCGCGAATCGGCGCTGCCGCCCAAGATGGCCGCTCCCACCGTCATCGGGAACAACTCGGGCGAGTCGTAACCGGAGGCCAATCTTCCGGCGCGAATATCCGCCTGCGCCGAACCAGGGCGATCCACCAGCACGATCTGTCTCCTGGCGCCGGGCGGCGTCGCCGGCGCATAAGCCGGAGCCTCCTTCGATACCCACGAACCGAACTGATCCTGGATCGTTTTCATGATCTGGGCGCGCGGAGGCAGTCTGCCGAGAACGATCAGGCAGGCGCGATTCGGCGTGAGGTAAGAATCGCGGAAATCGATGAGCGCCTTCCGCTCCATGTGGTCAAGCGAGGCGAGGGTCGGCCCGGTATGCGCATAGGGATGGCTGCCGAACACGACTGTGCTGAATTTCTCGCGCACCAGGAAATCCGCCTGCGATCGCTGTGCCATCAGCGTCTGCTTCCGGTTCTGATTCTGCAGGGCTACTTCGTCTTCGGGGAAGTTGGCGTTCAGGACGACGTCGCCGACAAGGCCGAGCAGCCGCGGCGCATTTTCAGCCAGGCTGCTGGCCGCCAGGATCAGCGAATCCGGTGTGGACTGTCCGTTCAAAGTCCCACCCATTGAAGCGAGCTCTTCCGCGATCTGGCGCGATTTCCTTGTTTTCGTGCCCTGCGTGAGCAGCGCCGCGACCGCGTCGGAAACGCCCGGCAGTTCGGCGGGGTCGAACTTCGACCCGGCTTGCACCGCGAGCCGCACGGTTACCAGCGGAAACCGCGAGTCTTCCGCCAGCACGACCGCCAGCCCGTTCGGCAGCTTGGTTTCGTAAACCGGCGGCAGCTTGTACGCGGGAATCGCGGGTGTCTCAGGCGGCTTGGTCCGGTCGAGAGTCTGCGCCGCCAGCCCGGCGGCGAATAAAAGAGCGGTTGCGAGCGTTCTCATTTGGCCTCCGGCGCCGGTTGGATTTCGAGCACATCGCGCTTTGCCGGCGACAGGTATTTTTTCGCCACTGCCTGAATCTGAGCCGGCGTCACCGCCAGGAACTTGTCCATCTCCGTGTTAATGACTTCCGGATGCCCGTCCAGGATTTCATACTTGCCAAGCAGCTGCGCGCGCGTCAGAGCGTTCTGCAAAGTCCCGATCCGCTGGGCCCGGAAAAATGTGCGCATGCGCTCCAGTTCCTTCGCTTCCACGCCATCCTTCTGAACCCGCGCAATCTCGTCCTGCAACTGCGACACGATCTCGCCCGATTTGAAGTTAGGCTTATATAAAAGAAAAAGCGCGTAGATACCTGGATCCTTGTAATCCGAGGTATCCGCGAACGGCCAGCCCGGATTGGCCTCGAACTGCACCACGGACTGCTTTCCCTTCACAAGGTCGAGGTGCAGCCGGGAACTCTCGCCGCCGGTCAGAAGCACGTCGAGCATGCCCAACGCATAATAATCCGGCGACCGGCGCGGCGGGCCCGGGTAGCCCGCAATCACTCCCGGCACTTGCGCCAGCTTGTCCTTGTAGATTTCGGTCTTCACCTCCGCCTTGGCGGGCTCCCTGAGATCCGGGTGCTTGGGTTGCGGCTGAGAGGCGATGTCGCCGAAATAATCGCTCACCAGCTTCTTCGCCGGCGGGATCTGGATATCGCCCACGATCACGAGGGCGGCGTTGTTGGGTGCATAATACGTCTTGAAGAACTTCGCCACATCGTCCAGCGAAGCCGCATTCAGGTCCTCGAACGATCCGATGAGCGAGTGCGAACTCTGCCAGTTGCCGTACGCCAGCTGCGGCCACTTGTCTACAATCGCCGTAGCGTACGGGCGGTTATCGAAGGAGAGCCGCCGCTCCTGCTTTACCGCCTCCTTCTGATTAGTCAGGTTCTCGGCGGTGACTGCCAGGCTGCGCATCCGGTCGGATTCCAGCCACAGCGCGACCGCTAGCTTGTTTGAGGGAAGTGTCTCGAAGTAGTCCGTGTAGTCAGGATGAGTCGAGCCATTATCCGAGCCGCCGTTTGATTTAACCAGTTTGGAATGGATACCTTTCGGGGCATTGGCGGAACCTTCGAACATCATGTGCTCGAAAAGGTGCGCGAAGCCCGTGCGGCCCTTCTCTTCGGTGCGTGCACCGACATTGTAGATCATGTACACGGCGACAACCGGGACTGCGTTGTCCTTAGAAAGGACCACGCGCATACCGTTCGGAAGCGTGTACTTCTCGATTGGAATCGTGACGTCGGCTGCTTGAGCCAGCAGACCCAGGAATGAAAACAACAGCACTGATCTTCGTTTCATCTTCGCTTCCTAAGAGAGTTTTCCAGTATAACGCGCCTTTAAGGTGTAATTTTTGATACTATTTCGTGTTGTTATCTTTCGCGCTTGTTAGTGTTCAGTTCATACTTTAGATGAATCCATGCCTGTCAAGACCGAAGCATCACCGCTCGATTCGCGCCAGCTTCTCGACGCTCTGTTGAAGTTCAAGCGAGGCGACTTTTCTGTACGACTCCCCGTTGACGGAGTCGGCGTTTCCGGCAAAATTTACGACACATTGAACGACATCCTGGAGCTGAACGCCAGCATGGCGGCAGAGTTGGAGCGCGTAGGAACCGCGGTCGGCAAGGAAGGCAAGATCTCCCAGCGTGCCGCCCTCCCGTCCGCAACCGGCTCCTGGCTGGTATGCGTGGATGCGGTGAACAGCCTCATCAGCGATTTGGTGCAGCCATCCACCGAGATCTCCCGCGTCATCGGCGCCGTGGCAAAGGGCGATTTATCACAGAGCATGGCCCTCGAAGTGGATGGACGATCCCTCAAAGGCGAGTTCCTGCGCACCGCGCGGATCGTCAATACGATGGTGGACCAGTTGAACTCCTTCTCATCCGAAGTCACGCGCGTGGCGCGCGAGGTCGGCACGGAAGGGAAGCTGGGCGGGCAGGCGATCGTAAAGGGTGTGGCCGGCACTTGGAAAGATTTGACGGAAAGTGTGAATTCAATGGCCAGCAATCTAACTAATCAAGTTAGAAATATTGCCGGTGTAACGACGGCGGTGGCCAAAGGCGATCTGACGACCAAAATCACCGTGGATGCCCGCGGCGAAATCCTGGAACTCAAAAACACAGTCAACATCATGGTGGACCAGCTCAGCTCGTTCGCCTCGGAAGTAACGCGCGTGGCGCGCGAGGTGGGTTCGGAAGGCAAGCTCGGCGGGCAGGCGGAAGTGAAGGGCGTGGGCGGCGTTTGGAAAGACCTGACGGATAGCGTCAACACCATGGCCGGAAATCTGACTAATCAGGTCCGCAACATCGCGGGCGTCACGACGGCTGTGGCGAGGGGCGATCTCTCGACCAAGATCACGGTGGACGCTCAGGGCGAAATTCTGGAGTTGAAGAACACCATTAATACGATGGTCGATCAGCTCAACGCATTCGCTTCGGAAGTGACGCGCGTGGCGCGCGAAGTGGGAACGGAAGGTGCGCTTGGTGGACAGGCCGAAGTCACTGGCGTCGCGGGTACGTGGAAGGATTTGACGGACAGCGTCAACTCGATGGCGGGCAACCTTACGGCACAGGTGCGCAATATCGCCGAAGTTACCACGGCGGTCGCCAAGGGAGATCTATCGCGCAAGATCACCGTGGATGTACGCGGTGAAATTCTGGAGCTGAAGAACACGATCAACACGATGGTGGATCAGCTCAGTTCGTTCGCTTCGGAAGTAACGCGCGTGGCGCGCGAAGTCGGCACGGAAGGCAAGCTCGGCGGCCAAGCGGAAGTGAAGGGCGTCGGTGGCGTGTGGAAGGACCTCACAGATAGCGTCAATTCCATGGCCGGCAATCTTACCGCGCAGGTGCGTAATATCGCAGAAGTGACCACCGCCGTGGCCAAAGGCGATCTTTCCCGCAAGATCACGGTGGACGTGCGTGGAGAAATTCTGGAGCTGAAGAACACAATCAACACGATGGTGGATCAGCTAAACTCATTCGCCTCCGAAGTGACGCGCGTGGCCCGCGAGGTGGGAACGGAAGGCGCGCTGGGCGGACAGGCCGAAGTGCGCGGCGTGGCGGGCACGTGGAAGGATTTGACAGACAGCGTCAACTCCATGGCGGGCAACCTTACCGCACAGGTGCGTAATATCGCGGAAGTTACGACCGCCGTGGCAAAGGGCGATCTCTCGCGCAAGATTACGGTGGACGTGCGCGGAGAAATCCTGGAATTGAAGAACACCATCAACACCATGGTGGACCAGCTCAGCTCGTTTGCATCAGAGGTGACGCGCGTGGCGCGCGAAGTCGGCACGGAAGGCAAGCTCGGCGGCCAGGCGGAAGTCACGGGCGTCGCGGGCACATGGCGCGATCTTACGGAGAGCGTCAACTCCATGGCCAGCAACCTGACGAACCAGGTGCGTAACATCGCGGGCGTCACCACTGCCGTCGCCAAGGGCGATCTCACGACGAAGATTACCGTGGACGCGCGCGGTGAAATTCTCGAGCTCAAGAACACCATCAACACGATGGTGGATCAGCTCAGCTCGTTCGCGTCGGAGGTGACGCGCGTGGCGCGGGAAGTCGGGACAGAAGGCAAGCTCGGCGGTCAGGCGGAAGTTCGAGGTGTTGCGGGCACATGGCGCGATCTTACGGAGAGCGTCAACTCCATGGCCGGCAACCTGACGAATCAGGTCCGCAATATCGCCGAAGTCACCACGGCGGTGGCGCGCGGAGATTTGTCCCGCAAGATTACGGTGGACGTGCGCGGCGAAATTCTGGAGTTGAAGAACACTATCAACACCATGGTGGACCAGTTGAATGCGTTCGCCTCGGAGGTTACGCGCGTGGCGCGCGAGGTCGGCACGGAAGGCAAGCTGGGCGGACAGGCAGAAGTGCGCGGCGTCGCGGGAACGTGGAAAGATCTCACCGACAGCGTCAATTTCATGGCCGGCAACCTCACGTCGCAGGTGCGCAACATCGCGCAGGTGACGACAGCCGTCGCGAAGGGCGATCTCT
>JAOAPQ010000182.1 GCA_025462965.1 Bryobacterales bacterium | reverse complement strand
GACCTGGAGTACATTCGAACATTCGTCAACCAGTTGCGAAAAAAAATCGAGGACGACCCCGCGCATCCAGCCTATCTGGTCACCCAACCATTCATCGGTTACCGCTTCCGATTGCCCGAGCCCGAGGTCGATGCAATCGATCGCTAATCAGAATTGCAATTTCAATGCGAGTTGCCCGATGCGGGGGTCCTGCGCGCTGGTGATGCTGCCGAACCCGCCGGCGCTCTGAGTTACGTTCGGATTGTTGAAGTTCTTCCGGTTCAGAGTGTTGAAGAACTCCGCGCGGAACTGCAGCCGCATCCGCTCGCGAATCGGAAATTCCTTGAACAGACCGGTGTCCCAATTAAATAGATCGGGTCCGCGCAGAGAGCCTTTCCCGACGTTGCCGAAAGTTCCGATAGCGGGCAATCCAAAGGCGGACGGCACAAGATAGTTCACGCAAGGCCCGCTTGATCCGCACGCCCCGGATCCATAAGCGCTGCCGCCGAGATAGTTCGCGCGATCCGATCCGATGCCTGTCTGCGACTGGTCTTTGCCCGCCAGTATGGTAAGCGGACCGCCGGTCTGATAGGTCAGGATTCCGGTGAACTGCCATCCGCCGAGCGCGGTCCGGACCAGGCGGTTCGCGGCGCCAAACTTCGGCAGGTCGTAAACGTACGACACCACAAATCGCTGCGTATGGTCGAATTCGGAAGGGCCGCGATCGTACTGGTGGCGCCCCGGGAAGTTCCATGGGATCGGTGAATTGCTGCCGGCCGACACTCCCGTGATGCCCTGGTTGTATGGCAGAGTATCGATCGACTTGGACCATGTGTAATTGCCCAGAATCGTCAGCCCATGGGAATAGCGCTTTTGCAGGGTCAATTGCAGTGAGTTGTAGCCTGAATTGATGTCCTGTGAGGCTTGCGAAATCGATCCGTAAGGCTGGAAAGCACGGCGCGCATCCGTCGAAAGCTTACTTCCCGGGATGTAGACAGAGGGGTTTAGCTCAGTGGATTCCAGCAAATGGCGCGATTGCGAGCCGACGTAGGCCACCCGCGCAACCCAGTCCGCTCGGAACTGCCTTTCCACAATCATGTTCCATTGATAGACAACGGGCGTCAGTTCTTTTCCGCCGTTAGCTGGATCGTAAGTAATCACCAGCACCGGACCGGGGAAAGGCGAATTCTTCGGGGGAGGGAACGGCGATGGATAAGGGTTCACCAGCCCCAGAAGCGGATTGCTGAACGAGCCCTGCGGCTGCGTGAGACTGAACTGCGGACTGAATGGCGTCACGTCGACGAAACGATTGTTAAAGATTCCATCCTGAATCGCGTCATAGAAAATTCCGCCGCCGCCGCGCAGGCTTGTCTTGCCGTCGCCCGTGAGATCGTACGCAAATCCCACGCGTGGGGAGAAGTTGTTGTAGCTGCCGCTCGCGCCCCATTTCGGTACGCCCGGGTCGCCCGGAAACAGCAGGCCCGCCGGCGCGTTCGTATAGACCTGGGATCGGACGTTCGCGTTGTAGTTGCTGACGCTGAATTGCTCGACGCGGTTCATCCGCTCCTGCCAGGGAAACATCGGATCGTAGCGAAGACCAAGGTTCAAGGTCAGGCGGCGGGAGACGTGAAAATCATCCTGTACATAGCCGCTCCAGGTATTTACCAGGTTGTCTTTGAACTCGCCGAAGCCCTGCGTAAACGTTCGGACGTAGCCGAGCATAAAGCTGACGAGAGCGTCATTCGTCACGTCGGCGGTGAACGAGTAGGAGCCGCTTGTCCGAAACTGGTTGCGCAGCAGCACCTGTGCATGAATGCCGGTGACGCCAAACGAGAGGCTATGCTTGCCGAGAACCCAGTTGAAGTCATCGCTGATGTTGTACTGATTGCGGATGAAGGCAGCGGGATCGGTCTGGCTGGGATTGAAGAAGCCGGAGACGTTGATGCCTTCGATCGTGTTCACCGGCGGCTGGTAAATATTCACGCCCAGCGAAGCCAGGCTGATGCTGCCGGGGGCCGGGCCGCGATTCGATGTCTCGCGTGAGAAGCTAAGCCGGACTTCGTTCAGCGCTGTCGGCGTGAGCACGTGCGTTTCGCCGAGCATCACGTTCTGCGAATCGATGACCGAAAAATTCGAGTTGCTCAGGTAGTTGGATTTGTCGAGGAATCCCGTGTTCCGGAAGCGGTCGAAGAAGTAGCGGCCGGTCAGGCGGTCGCGATCGGAGAAGGAATGGTCCACCCGCGTCACGAATTCATTGAAGTCCTGAGCAAGCGGCACGGCGTAGAATATTCGCCCGTTACCCGAGGACGCAACGGGAAGGTACTTCAAAAACGCCACTGCGGCCGGGTCCAGACGGCTCGTGGGTATCTTGTTGCCTGGAAACGCCAGGCCTGTCACCGGATCGACGACGGTCGTGTCTTTGCCAAAGGGATTTGCGGGATTCGACCCGCTGAGCACGTTCGAGAAATCGCCGGTCGCATTCGCCGCCGTGGGAACGAAAGCACTGGTGGTGCCGCCCAGATTACGAATTCTGGTGCCCTGGTATCCGAAGAAGAAAAAGTCCCGGTTCTTCCCGTTGTAAAGGCGCGGGATGTCTATCGGCCCGCTGACGGTTCCGCCGAACTGGTTGCGCTTCAGCTGGTCGCGGTTGGCGGCGAAGAAATTTCGGGCGTTGAAAACAGCGTTACGGACAAACTCGAAGGCGTTGCCGTGAAAGTCGTTTGCCCCGGATCTGGTGACGACATTGACCACGCCGCCTGCATTCCCGCCGTACTTCGCCGAGTAGTTCGCGGTCTGCACACTGAACTCCTGGAGTGCGTCGGGAAATGGGAATGGCTGATTCGCGTTGGTGTAGAGATCGTTGTTGTTCGCGCCGTCCAGCCGGAAGCTGACCTGGTTCTGCCGCGACCCGTTGGTCGAGACGGTCACGGTTGCCGGGAAGGTCTTCGTGTTGCCCTGGTCTACATCCGTACCTGGAGCGGGCGTTGCGCCCGCCACCACCAGCAGCAGCGACGCCGCGTTGCGCCCGTTGAGCGGGAGCTCGACGACACGCCTCTGATCGACCACCTCGCTGACGGTCGATGTCGTAGTGTTCACCTGGCTTGCTTCGCCGGAGACTTCTATCGTCTGGTTGGATTGCTCGACGGAAACGGTTTCGTTTACCGTTATGCTCTCATCCGCCTGCAGGAGAATTCCCTTCCGCACCGACGGAGCAAAGCCGGTGGCTTCGACGGTCAGCATGTAGGTCGAAGGTCGGAGCGCCGGAACGACGTAGTAGCCCTGGTCGTTCGTGGACGTCTCGCGAACGGTGGACGTGGCTGCGTCGGTAATCTTTACCTTCGCGGCGGGCATCACTGCGCCCGTCTTGTCGGTGACAGTTCCTACGATGGTACCCAGGCCCTGGGCAAATGCCAGACCCGAAAAAGAAATTGCAAAAGCGAGTTGCGTGACGGCACGCAACGCCCCGAATCGACGTATCATGGTCGCTCCCTTATTGGATCAATCATACATGCATCGAGGGGCGTCGCATAATCAGCGCTTGGTCGGGGGTGACTCGACTTTGCGAAAACGGACCGCCTGGTAGGGATCAGCCCGGAGTTGTTCAGCACCCGAAACTGGGATGATTGAACGGATTCAGAAGTTGCGTTACTGAGTCGGCGATACTGCGACGGCCGAATTTGAGTTATGCTTCGCAGACCATTGCACGTTTTTATCTGGGTCTTCGCGCAACTTCTTCAGGATTTGCGCAGAAGTGCTATGACTTGACGCAAACGTACTGCCGTACTGCAGGATCCTTGTCGAGACTGAGCTCTTCCAGAATGTCTTCATCGACGGCTGGATTCACCGCTACCAAGGAACGAACCTCGCGAGAGGGCGCTTGCGCAAGACCTCTCAGAACACTTATCGAGCAAGCACGGTAATCAAGAAGCGCTCTCTTCTCCATCACCGAAATATCCATTCTGGTGCGAAGGTAGCGCTCGGCTCCCGGCCTGGCATTGCGTCCCCCCATGACAGGGTCAAACGGATCGTTTACGCAGCTAACCTGGATCAGGACGGCAATCAGGAGAAGCGGCAACCCAGGGGGGCGCCACATAGTTTCGCTAGCTTGCATCTTCGCGAGCAGTGGCTTCGACGGTCAGTATGTTGGTCGACGGACGGAGCACCTGAACGACGTAGTAACCCGGGTCGTTCGTGGACGTCTCGCGAACGGACCTGGCTGCGTCGGTAACCTTCGCGGCGGGCATCACTGCTCCCTTATTGCATCGATCATACATGCATTGGGGCGCGGGGTAATCAGTGTTTCATTGGGGGTGAGTCGACCTTGCGAAAACGAACCGCCTGGTACGGGCGTCCCGGCAGCTTCATTTCGAATTTTCCCTCATACGTTCCGGGTGCGGGCTGGATCGTCATCTCCCACGGATCAATGAGTTCGGCCCTGTACTGTACCCCCGGCGCCAGGTCAAAGGTATAGTCCGCAGGCTGGTTCAAGTCGAAGTAGAACAGATAGTACTTACCCGGCTGGCCGGCCCCCAGATAGTAAGTCGAGGCGCTATCCAGCCCTTCTTTCGGGCCGTCCTCCAGAATCTTGCGAAGGAATGCGATCCGTTTGGGGCTTTCCCCTTTGAGCACGCCCCCTTTCGACCACCAGAGAACTTCCTTCGGATCCATGTAAGTTTCGCCGTGGCCGGCGTAAG
>JAOAPQ010000169.1 GCA_025462965.1 Bryobacterales bacterium | reverse complement strand
AAGGCCTGCTGGTGGAGATCGTGGACGTGTACGAATGGGCGGGGCCGTTCGAAAATTATGAACTGGCGGCACCGGCCGCGACCCGCTTTCTGGCGCACAGCCGCGCAACGCTCTGCGGCGGACATGTTTGCCTGGTGCTGACGCCGAATGGCGAGATCAAAATTTTTTCCGAAGGGGTGGAGGTTTTCCGGTTTCTCGATGGCCGCTGGCGGATTACGGATTCGGCGGCGAAGTACAAGATCTGGGAGGAAGCGCTCGGAGACAAGAGGCTGGCGGACCGGCTCTTCCGCGTGGCTGTGAACCTGGCAGAGGAGCGGCGCGGCGGCTTGTTCCTGGTGCTACGGGACAAGGCGGACGCGAACCGGCTCGTTTTGCCGGACGACTTTCTGGGTGCGTCCGGCGAACCGGGGCCGAAGAAAGGCAAAGGCCAATTGCACTATTTGCTGCGGGGAGCAAAGGTGCTGGAATTACCGCCGGCGGTGCTCGAGACGGTGGCGCGGATCGACGGGGCGATCGTACTGGACAGGGAGAGCAACGTTCTGACATTCGGCGCGATTCTGCAGGCGTCGAGCGCTGGGATTGGAGCCGCCGAGGGCGGACGAACTACGGCGGCACTGGCGGCATCGCGCTATGGAGAGGTGCTGAAGGTGAGCGAGGACGGTCTGGTGGCGTTCTATCGCGATGGTGCGTGCGTTTGGGAGATGTGAAGCGGGCCGCGGCTGGTTCATAGGATTGCTGTCATGAGCCGCGAATGGCTATAGCGAGTATCGCGAAGGTCGCGAGGGCAATTACGGGAGCGTGCGGGAGGCGGAGGGCGCGGGGGTCGCGGACGGTGGCGGCGGGGCGGCGAAGGCGAAAAAGATCCGAGAGGATCACGGCGACGTTGGCGGCAGTCTGCCGAGTGCGACCTTTGATAAGCACGATCATCAGGGCGAGCACACCTCCGAGGATGGCTGCGACGATGAAGAGAGTGAGCGTGTTGGCGGGCCCCAGGAAGGACCCGGCGGCGGCGAGGAGTTTGACGTCACCGGCTCCGCGGGCCCCTAGGAGCCACAACGGCAAATAGAGGATGAACCCGAGGCCGAAGCCGAGGGCGGCGGTTCGCAAACCGGGGAGGCGGAAGAGGAAGAGTTGCACGCTGAAGCCGAGCAGGGATCCGGCTAGGACCAAGGCATTGGGAATCCGGCGGGTGCGGAGATCGGAGATCGCGGCGAGCGTGACGAGAAGCGCGAGCAGGAGCTGAAACGCCGGGTGGATTGGGGTGAGCATGGGGGAAAGGACCCCGGCGACGCTACTCGACTGTGGCGCCAATTATGGCGGTTTCTTCGCTGGTGGAGACCACTTCGAAGACACTGCCTTGCAGCGGACTCATTTTCACCATGTCGTGCAGGTATTGCAGGAGCAGGCCGATATCCACGTATCTCGCGTTTGCGCCGGAGATGAAGAAGCGGCCCGGTCCGCCCATGTGGACGCTGCTGGCGGTTGCGCCGGCGAGAGCGCGATGCCAGAGTTTGAGGAAGGTGGCGCAACGGGGCTCGCCCGCGATGGCGTTGGTGAAAACTTCTTCGGGCTCGAGATCGAGAAAGCGCATGCGAATGGCGCGATGTCCCATAATGCCTTCGAGGTGACCCTGGCCTCCGCAGCCGCAGAACTGCTCCTTCGGATCGAGCGACACGACCATGTGGCCGCCTTCCCACGGGCCCTCCGTCTGGGGATAGCGGCCGAAACCAATGCCGTGACCCAGGGTCCATACGCGGACGAATTTCTCCAGCTGACCGCGCCTGGCGGCGATCCCGGCGGCCACGGCATCAGCGTCGTTGAGGACGTGAACGGGAGCGGTGAGCCCGGCGTTCTGCATTGCAGCGCGGAGGTTCAGTCCCTTGAGCTGCGGCAGGTTCGGGGATTCCTCGATGATGCCATTACGGACGATGCCGGGCATCCCGAGACCGATGGCTTCGATAGCGGCCAGATCGACGGAGCTGGCGCGACAGGCCTCCTCTATGTGCTGGCGGATGATAGGGGCAATTTCTTCGTTGGGGACGGCTTGCAGGCCGCCCGAGACTAGAATCTTACCGACGAGCTGATGGTCGGCGACGAGCCCGACCGCGATTTCGTCCGATGCGAGCACGCCGATTTTCATGATCGTTTGCATTGTATACCTGCGAAGCCCAGCACACTGAATCGCATTACCCGAATTTGGCCAGTTTGTTGAGACCGTTGAACGCAGCGGCTTTGTAACACTCGGCCAGCGTCGGATAATTGAAAACAGTTTGGACGAAGTAATCGACGGGACCATCGAGAATCATGACCGCCTGACCGATGTGGAGGAGCTCGGCCGCACCTTCGCCGATGATATGAACGCCCAGAACCTTGCGAGTCTCGCGGTGGAAGATGAGCTTCAGACGGCCGGTGGTGTCGCCGCGAATCTGGCCACGCGCGATCTCGCGATAGAAGGCGACGCCGACTTCGTAGGGGACATCTTCTTCTGTTAGTTGTTCCTCGGTTTTCCCGATAAAGGAGATTTCGGGGATGGTATAGATGCCATATGGATAGTAAGCCGGGTTGGAAGAAGTGACGCTGCCGAACGCGTTAGCGGCGGCGCTGCGGCCCTGCTCCATCGAGACGGAAGCCAGGCTGGGGAAGCCGATGACATCGCCCGCGGCGTAGATGTTGGGCACTTTGGTCCGGAACTGGTCGTCGACGGCGATGCGGCCACGAGAATCGGCGTCAAGACCGGCGGCGGCGAGGTTCATTTCATCGACATTGCCCTGCCGTCCGACGGCGTAGAGCAGGGCGTCCCCCGAGAGCTTCTTCTTGCTTTGCAGGTTGGCGATGACGCCACCGGACGGGTTCTCCTCGACGCTTTCGACTTCCTCGTTCAGGCGCATGGTGACGCGGTGATCGCGCAAGTGGTACGAGAGCGCTTCGACCATTTCGGAATCGGCGAATTCGAGAAGGCGGGGGCGTTTTTCGACGAGGATGACACGGCAGCCGAGCGTCGCAAACATGCAGGTGTACTCGACCCCGATTACGCCGCCGCCGACCACGATTAGCGATTTGGGGATTTCCGGCATCTGGAGAATCTGGTCGCTATTGATGATGGTGGATGCGTTGATGGGGACCTTGGGTGAGGCCGCGGGCTTAGTGCCGGTGGCGATGATGGTTACGGGCGCTTCGAAATCGGATTGGCCACGCGAGTTCTCGACGCGGATGTGGGTGGCGTCGAGAAAGCTGGCTTGGCCTGTAAGGACTTCGATGTTGTTGCGCGAGAGCTGGGCCGCGGTGACGTCCACTTCCGTCTTGATGACGTGCTGGACGCGGAAGGAGAGATCGGCCATAGTGATCCGTTCCTTGACACGGTAATTCGAGCCGTAGATGCTTTGTGACGTGTAGCCGGAGAGGTGCATCACGGCTTCGCGCATGGTCTTGCTGGGTATGGTGCCAGTGTTGATGGAGGCGCCGCCCAGGACTTCGCGTTTCTCGATCAGCGCGACGCGCTTGCCTGACTTGGAGCCCTGGATGGCGGCGCGTTGGCCCGCGGGTCCGGAGCCGATTACGATCAGGTCGAAGCTTTGCATCACGTATGAATCATTGTACGTGGTACGCGGGAATATCCGCTGAAATGGGCGGGTTAGGGATAAGGATCAAGCGGAGGCGGCTGATTGCCAATCGCCGCCAGTTCAACAATTTGTACCACCGGGCAACGCTGACTTCAGGCGGCGCATTCGCCGCGGCCGAGCTGCAGCGAGAAGGCGTCGGTGTCGCCCCAATCCTGATAGATTTCCGGGAACAGCTCGGGCGGTTTAACGAGGTCGGCGGTCATTTGCTTGAAGAACGCGACTTTCTGGCGCATGACGTAGGAGCGAAAAGATTCGTCAGGCTCGCGGTTGGCCAGGAAGTGTTCGATCACGCGCTGAACGGCGGCCGGAGCGAGACGAGCGGGGATGCTTTGGACCGCGAGGCCATACTGCAACTTTCCATCAGCTTCACTGCCGCCGCCGAGGAGCATGAGATAGTACGGGACTTCCTTGCCATCGATCTTCCGGGCGTTGCCGTAGAAGCCGAAATCGGCCGTCCAATGCTGGCCGCAGGAGTTGGGACAGCCGCTGACTTTGATGGCGAGCTTGCGAACTTCGGGGCTATCATAGCCGCGAACCACATCCTGGAGAGCGGCGCCGAGGTTCATGGATTTCGTGAGGGCGAGATTGCAGGAATAGGCGCCAGGGCAAGTGACGACATCGTCGATCTGGTGCGCGCCGGCTCCGCCGAGGCCCACGGCATCGAGAGCGGCGTGAACGCGCTTGAGGTTGGCGAGTTGAACGAAGCCGAGGATCAAGTTCTGGTCTATGGTTACGCGGATGAGGCCATCGCCGGCCTCGGCCGCCAGCTTGGCGACCGCGCGCATTTGAGTGCTGGTGAGATTGCCCTGATCAACGGTGATGGTGGCCATCGCATAGCCGGGTTGCACCTGTTCTTCGACATTGGTTTCGAGCCAGCGGTCGAAAGCGGCATTGCCGGATGAGGATGTATTGACTACGGGCAGGAGCGATCCGGAGCCGAGTGGTTGGGGACGCGACTGATAGCCGCCGAAACCTTCGGGAACGAGATCCGGCATGGGGATGCCGCCGTTTGTGAGGATGTCCTGGTATTCCTTTTCGATGGCTTCGCGGAGCCACTCGAAGCCGCGCTCCTTCATGACGAACTTGAGGCGGGCTTTGTTACGATTCTTGCGATTTCCGTAGTTATTGAAGACGCGGACGACGGCTTCGCAGCGATGGATGAGCAGTTCTTCCGGGACGAATTCATCGAGCAGCTGTGCTTCGACAGGCATGGGGCCCAGACCTCCACCGACCACCATGCGAAAGCCGCGCTTGCCTTCGCGGATGACGGCGCGCAAGCCGATGTCGTGGATGGAGGTGAGCATGTCGTCGTGCTGGCAGCCATCGAACGCGATCTTGAACTTCCGCGGCATGTTGTCGGTGAGACCCTTGCGGAGGAATGCGTAGGCAATCTTCTGCGCGTAGGGGCGGACGTCGAAAATTTCGTGGCGGCTGAGGCCGGCCTTCGGGCAAGCGGTGACGTTCCGAACGGTGTTGAAACAGGCTTCGCGTGTGGTTAGCCCGACATCCGCGAGGCGGTGGAACATATCCGCGACGTCCTTCAGCAGCACGAAGTGGTACTGCATGTTCTGGCGCGTGGTGATGTGGCCTTTGCCGCCGGCGAACTCGTCAGCCACGAGTGCGAGCTGATCCATTTGGGCGGCGGTGACGGTGCCACCGGGGAACTTGGTGCGAATCATCTGCACGCCGGGCTGCCGCTGCCCGTAAGTGCCGTGGCGCAGGCGGAAACCGCGGAAATCGTCTTCGGTTATGGCACCGGTCAGATACTCGTTAGCGCGCTGGCGGAAGGTCTCGATTTCCTGGCGAACCGTCTGATCATGTTGGACTTCGAAGTCTTCGCGGGTGAGTGTGGAGGGCATAGAACTACTTCTCTATTGAGATTAACGGATTAGGGACCGGGATTCAAGCGTGCGTTACCAGACAAGATGTTGGGCTAACTCAATACTGAAGGGCATAGACGGCAAGGACGAGAGCGGGGGCATCACGAGCGGAGGAACTGCCAGAAAGTAACGTTTTCTCCTTCGCGCCGGATGGCAACGAGCCAGAGGATGGTGGCGAGCGAGCCGGTGACGGAGAGGTTTGGGCCGAGATCGATACCTATGAGGATGGCGGTTCGGAGGAGATCCGAGACTTTGGCTGCATGGATGGCGCCGGCGGCGATGAGGCCGACCGGCAGATTGTTCATTAGATTGGAGAGGATCGCGACACCGAACGCGGCTGATAGAGGCGACGCGAACGCGTGCTCGAGCGCCTGGCGGCTCACAGCGCGGGCACCGGCTCCGTTGAGCGCTTCGACCAGGACAAACAGACCGGCGACGAGAGGCAAGACGGTCCAAGAGATGTCTTTAGCGATGGCGACGGGAGCAACCGGATCTTCGAGGGTAACCAGCGCGGCAGTGGCGATGGCGGCCAGGAAGGTAGGAAGGCCGAGATCAAGGTTGAACGCGGACGCGAGTATGAGAGCGAATGCGGTGCCCGCGATGCCGTACGCGGCGCGTTTACCGGCGGGCGCGAGGACAGGGCGCGCGGCGGCCGTTTCCAAGGCGCCCTGGAGGTCCGCACTGCAGACCAGGCGCAGGATTAGAAATGTGACGACGACGGACGCGAGCGAGGGGAGAGCGAAGACTCGGAGCCAGGCGGCCAGGGGCGGCATTTTGGAAGAGTAGAGCACGAGGTTGGCGGGATTCGAAATTGGCAGGACGAAGCTGGCGGCGTTGGCGATGAAGGCGCAGATGAGCAGGTAGGGAAGGGGCCGAGCGCGGGCCCTTTTGACGGCTGCGAAAACCGCAGGGGTTAGGACAACGGCGGTGGCGTCGTTCGAGAGGAAGATGGTGACGATTGTTCCCACCAGATAGACGAGGGCGAAGAGACCCGTGCGAGAGCCGCGGGATTGCTCCACCGCGATGGCGGCGATCCAGTCGAAGAAGCCTTGGAGGCGGGCAAGTTCGGCCAGGATCATCATGCCGGTGAGGAAGAAATAAACATCCGTGCCGCGGGCTACGGCGGAGAGCGCGCCGGCAGGGGAAATGCCGCCAGAGAGGATGAGGAGGGCGGCACCGGCGCTAGCCCAGACGGCTTCCGGGCTGTTTCCGGGGCGGATGAGGATGAGCAGGACGGTGACGGCGGAGATCGTCCACACGACGAGGTGGGTAGCCACCGATGGGAGCGGCAGGCGACAAAAGGCGATCGCCTGCCCCACGAGATCTATTGTTTGCTCAGGCGGCGGTAGTATTCCGCGACGGCGTTCGCGTATCCCGGAGGAACGGGTTGGGGTGTGGCGGCGTGAGGACTGCTGTTGCCGGCTTCCACTTTGCGGCGCAGCTCAAGTTCGATTTGCTCGGCGCTGCCGAGGACCTGGCCAATGACTTTGTCCAGCAGATCGGGGTTATTGGCGTAGGCACGGACATTGACGCCGCGCAGAGTTCCAGAGAGGTCGCGAAGCTGGCGCGAGAGATCGGGGTTGTCGCGGACGGCCTGCTGGAGGCGCGCGATGTCGCGCATGGCGTCACTGTAGGCGCCTTCCGCAGTGCGGCCGCCGCCTCCCCAGGTGGGACCGCCACCTCCGTTGGGACTATAGCTCCCTTGCTGGTCTTGGCCGGGTTGCTGGCCACCCTGCTGGCCGCCTTGTTGATTGCCCTGTTGTTGACCGCTTTGTTGCTGGCCACCCGGTTGATTACCGGGTTGGTTTCCCTGCTGCTGGCCCCGCGCGGACTGCTGTCCCGGGTGCTGGCCGTTCGGTTGCTGCTGTTGCTGGCCGTTCTTGCCCGCGCGCGCGATCTGTTCGATTTCCTGGCGGAGTCTTTCGGCTTGCGCGAGAGCGTCCTGCATTTTTTGGTCCCCGCCCGCGGCGCCGCCCTTGTTCTTGTCGAACGCTTCCTGCGCCTGGCGGATCTGCTCACGGGTCTGATTGAGCGCCTGGGTTACGGGCGCTTCGCGCATCACGGCGTACGCGCCCATTCCGCGGCGGATCGCTTCCGCGCTCCAGTTCATGGACGTTTGCAAATCCATCTGCTGCATTTCGCCCAGCGCGTCACGCAGCTTCCTCGAGACTTCAGGCTGGCTCTGAGCGAGATCGCGCGCGGCTTTCTGCATTTCCTGCTGCAGTCGCGCGAGGGCTTCGGACTCCTGCTGTTTTTCCTGGGACATCTGGCTTGCGATGCCCTGCTTTCCGGAGGGATCGTTCCCTTCCCCGCTACCGAAGTTCTTGCGCAAGCGGCTGGCGAAGTCTTCCTGCTGCGACGCTAGTTTATCGGCTTCGCGATTGAGATTGTCAAGCTGGCTGCCGGTCTCCTGCTTGCGGATGCTGGAGAGCATATCGCGAGCTTCCTTGAGACGGTCGGCAGCGCTGCGGGCATCGGCTTCGGCCTTGGCGCGATCGGCTGCCGACTGATTCTGCGATTGAGCGCCCTGGCGCGCCGACGCTGACGCGCCCATATCCCGGGTAGCTTCCGTCAGGCTTCTGAGCGCCTGTTCCAACTGACGCTGCTGGGCCTGCTGCTGCGGTGTCCGGCGCATCGACTGCTGACCTTGCTGGCCACCCTGCTGACCGGACTGAGCCTGCTGCTGACCCTGCTGACTACCCTGTTGGCCTTGCTTGCCTTGCTGCCCGGATTGGCTCTGGCTCTGTTGGCCCTGCTGGCCTTGTTGCTGTTGCTGGGACGAATCGTTGCGGGTGAGCTGTTCCATCTGGCGACGCAGTTCTTCCGCTTCGCGGCGCAGCATTTCCTGCTCCCAACGCTGCTGGTAGGACTGGTTGCCATTCTTCGCCTGTTGGGCGAGTTCCTGCTGACGGCGCGCCAGTTGTTCGAGCTTGTTCAGCGCATCGTCAACTTCTTTTTGTTTCTGGTCGGCGGACGATTGCTGACCGGCCTCATACTGGTTCTTCTCGGTATCAAGCTCGAGATCGAACATGTTTTCGAGGTCGCGGCTGGCGCCCTGCGAACCACCGCCTCCCCCGCCCTGCCTGCCGAACGCGACCTGGATCTGACGGAAGGTGGATTCTGCGCGCAGCAGATACTGCAGCGCCTTCTGCTCAGGGGTGAGCGCGTCCTGAAACTTCTGGCCGCGAAGCTGGTCCGAAGCCGGTCCCATGGAGGCGACGGCCTTCTCCATGTCTTCGGTAAACGCTTTGAAGGCAGGATTGTTGTCCGTCATCTGGCGGGCCTTCATTCGATTGGCGAGGGACTGCGCCTGATCACGGAGCTTGGCCTGGACATCGGCGAGATATTTGGCGTTCTCGGCGGCGCTGCCTTTCTCGTGGCCTTTGAGCTGATTCCAGGTCGCGGAGATCAGCTCCTTCTCGCGCTTGGAGATGTTGTTCTGCTCTTCGTCGCCCCCTCCGCCGCCTCCGCCCGCCTGCTGGGACTGCGAGTACTCCTTCTCGAAAGGCTGCGCTTCGATAAAGAAAATATCGGTCTTGGCTGTATTGCGTGCATCGCGGGCGGTGGCGTAGAGGCTCACGACATCGCCGGGGACGAGCTTATAATCCTCGAGGAAAAGAGTGGTGGAACCATCGGCTTCTTTGCGGCCTTTGGCGTTGGCCATGGAGACGGTCTTCTCGGGCAGGCCGTTGACCGAGTAATGGAGTTCCAGACCCTGAAGGGCGAAATCGTCTTTACCCTGTACGGAGACAGCCACTTCCTCAATGGGGCTTACCTTGGCGTCGCGACCGGGCTTTAGTATTGAGACCGTGGGCGGTGAATCCTTGCGCGCTTCGATGAAGTAATTTTCAGTGAGGCGGACCATCTCACCTGCATCAGGAGTTGCGACGTGATACATGTCATCCTTCTCGATGGGGACGCGGGCTACGAGCTTGCCGTCTTTGGAAGCCAGCTCGATTTTCTTGCCGCTGTCGAGGACCAGGCTGCCCTCCGCGAGCGGTTTATCGGTGGTGATTTCAATTTCGGCTTCCGTGCCTTCGACCGCGCGAAGATCGCCGCCGGGATCTTCCGTTTCGCTCTTGAGGCCGAGCCATGAAGGATAGTGATAGGTAACCTTTATCTTCTTGACCGCGGGCAGATCGACGACGGTGAGCTTGTAGGAATCGGAGTGGACTCCGCCCGCTTCGACGTAGTATTCGACGTCTTCCGGCACGCCAGCGAGCACGAACGTATAACCAGCGGAATGCGAGAGCGGCTGCATGGGCGCTTCTTCCCATTTGGTGGAGCTGGCGTACTTCGCCATGACGCTGACTTTCGAGGAGGTGAAGCCATTCAAGGTGGCGGAGATGACCTGGTCGGACCGGCGGCGGATGCGGTGCGTGCCGGGACTGACGTGAATCGTGTACAGAGGTCTACGATCGGCTTTGGGATAGCCACCCCAAAGGAGCGCCGTGCCGTAGCCGAGGAAACCGGGACCGGAGGCGCCGAGCCAGAGCAGGACGGTGATGGCGACGGCGGCGGCAGAACCGAAGCTCACGATCCAGCTTCGCGGGACGATTGGTTCGGAGCGGCGGTTCGCCACTTCGAGGGCGTCGGCCGCGAGCAGCGGCAGAAACGGATCGCTGGCGTTTTGTTTTGATTTTTCCGTGAAAGTGAGGAGCCGCTGCTGGAACTCGGGGAAACGTTCCTCAGCGCGGCGCGCTGTCCAGCGGCGGTTGAGGCGCACCAAGGGTACGATGAGTCCGGCCGTGAGGACGGCGGCGATCGCGAGAAACAGAAGAACACGAGACCAGAACACGCTCGGTCCGGAGAACGAGAAGTGGTTGGCGACGACAACCAAGACGACGGTGACGAGGAGCGCCGCGCCGCCAATGATGGCCGCGCCACGCGTTACGGCCAGGAACCGGAGGTTGCGCTCCAGCTTCCGCAGGTATTCGGTGAGTCCAAGCAAGGGGTTCATGCAGCCTCTTTCTCCACACCAAGATGTCGGTTGCCGAGTAGCGACTCGGCGATAGCTAAGAATAACGCCGCGATCATGACATACCACCAGAAATCTACCGTGCGCGGCTCGGAACCGGCGACGGGTTGAGGAGATCCACCAGGACGGGAGGCGGGCTCACCCGTATTCTCCCAAAGTTGGAGCGTCTCCGTGGGGATGGTTTCCAGGTTCGATTCTTTGCGGTCGGGATTGACGGCTGCGAGCTCCCGGGTTCCGCTGGGGCGCCGGACATCATAGAAGCCTTCGTTGGCTAGGGTCACCCCCTGCGCTTTCGCAGCTTCGGAGAGAGTGAGGACACGCTCTCCTTTGGGACCCGAGACTTCGACGGAGCCGGATTGCTGGCGGCTGGAACGAAGGTCGAGATAGGAACCGGCGGTGTAAGTAGCGGGGCGATCGTCGATGTTGCCGAGATAGTGGGAGGTCTGTTCGACGAAGGGGACGAACGACGGGCTGATGGGCAGATCGTTCGAGACGTTGTCGAAAGTGGACGCGAAGACGAGAACGCGCCCTTCGCCAACTTTGGTTTCGGTGAGGAGCGGTGTACCGTCAGCAAGCTTCGCAATGACGCGCGAGCCGCCGGGCTGGACACAGACGGTGTGGAAGAACTTGATACCCTCCCACTGGTTGGCGCGGCGGATGGCGGGGTGCGAGGCATCGAGATAGGTGACGCTGTTGAATCGGCCGGCATCGGGCGTTTGGTAGTGCTCGGTGGAAATAGGAAGATCGGCCACTGGCACGGTTGCTCGGTTGGTGGACTGACGACCAAGTGCTATGAAGACAGAGCCACCGCCGCGGACGAAATCGCGCAGGTTCGATTCGAAGGCTTTGGTGGGGGGCGCCGGATCGGAGAGGACGATAAAGGCGTACTTGCTGAGCGTGAGGTTAGCGGCCTGTTCAGGGGACGCAGAGACGAGGGTGAAGGCGGGCTCGTTCGAAGACTCGAGCGCGGTGCGGAAATAGAGGAAAGCGCGGGTGTCGCGAGGGTCCTGCACGAAGAGAGCGGGGCGAGGGTCGGCGCGTTCGGTGGAAAAGTAGAAGTGATCGTCGGCGGGGAAAGCGTCGGCAGCCTGGATCCTGACTTCACCACGATTGAGTCCGTAGGGTGCATCAGGCGCGAGGAACTCGACTGAGGCGCGGCCGTTGGCGGGGATGTCGACGGGCTTGCTTGCGACAGGCTTGTTATTGAGCAGGAGCGAGACGACAGTGTGGGCGGCCGGCGTGCCTAACCCGGCGACGGTGGCCTGGATGCGGACGCGCTTGGGGTCGTAGATGTGGCGCGGGGCGATCACGCCTTCGACCGTGTAGTTAGGGATCGTTTTATCTGCTACGGGGTGGGCGATGAGTTTGATGTTCGGTGTGAGTTGGAGGTCGGAGAAGCTCGCGGGCATGGAGGACTTCTGCATGTCCGAGAAGAGATGGACTTCGATGCCGTTGTGGAGCGGCTGGGCGATGGCTCGGAGTTCGCGTGTGAGGTCTGCGTAGGAACTGGAACCGTCCGAGGGTTCGATGGAGGCAATGGCATTGCGGAGGGCACCGTGGTCGTTGGTGAACTCGGTGAGTAGGTGCGTTTGGGTGGCAAAGTCGAGGACTTCGGCGCGATCTCCGCCGTGCAGCTGGTCGACGAAGGCGGTGGCCTCAGCTTTGGCGCGGGAGAAGCGGTCGCCCTGGCGCATGCTGAAGGAGCTGTCGACGGCGAGGACGACGCTACGTCCGCCTTGGGCGGAGACGATGGAGGAGGAGTGGATGAACGGGCGCGCAAAGGCGAGCATCAGGAGGACGATGAAGAGCGTGCGGAGGGCAAAAAGGAGCAGATATTGCAGTCTGCGGTGTTTGACGGAGCTCTGCGTGCGGCGCTCGAAGAACATGAGCGAGCTGAAGGGAAGCGGGATGGTTTTGTGGCGCTTGAGCAGATGGATGTAGATGGGGAGCCCGACCGCGGTCAGGCCGGCTAGGAACCAGGGGGCTAGGAAGCCCATGCGGCGCCTCTTAGAGAAGAAGGTTTGGGGGAAGCCACTATGTTCTTATGTTCTGGCGAAGGCGTTTGCCCCATTGGGTCCCGGAAAATTCGATCGTGTTTGTGACTTGGGGTTTGGCTGGGTGTCCACCGGTTAAGCCGCCGGAGTTTTTGATGAATGGGCAGGGAAAGGCGCCGGCAGCAAGACTGCCGGCGGGACCCATGTGGCTGGCGGAGCCGAGGGTCGCGGGGATAGTGGCCGAGGCTTTGGTGGATGGGGACCGAGTTCGGAAGTCTTATGAGCTGATTGCTTGGTTGGTCATGGGGACCCACGTCGATGTTGTGTTGAAGCCGAGTGGGAAGTTGAGCGAGATTATGTCCTGGTTGAGGCGAGACACATCGGTGCGGGCGAATCGGGTCCTGGGACGAACGGGGGAATTTTGGGCGCGCGAGTATTTTGACCTGTGGATTCGGAATGGGCGGGAATTGGATGAAGTTGTCAATTATGTCGAATGGAACCCGGTTAGGGCGGGTTTGGTCGTAAAACCCGGGGATTGGGTCTGGTCGAGCGCGCAAAAGACCGGCAGCAAGACTGCCGGCGGTAGTGGAAGGTTGGTTAATCACGGCGCTGCCTCAGGGTCAGGTACTCCCTTAGAGCCTCGTCCAAGGGGCGCGAGGTGTTGATCAGAAAATAATCGAGGCCAGCGGCTTTGGATCTGTCCCGCAGGGTAGTGATGTGATTGGCCATTTTTTGGCGGTATTCGGTTTTCGCGTATTCCGGAGAGACTTCCAGGGAAGATTTTGTTTCCATGTCGAGCAGAAGCGTGGAATCGCGAAACTTCGGTTCGATCTCCTGCGGATCCAGGACGTGGAAGAGAATTACTTCATTGCCGTGGAAGCGGAGCGGCTCGATCGCCTTCACGATCGTCTCCGGCTGTTCGTAAAAATCCGAGATGACGGCTACGATGCCGCGCCGATGCAGGAAGTTCTGGAAGTGAAGAAACGGCTTCGCGAAATCGGTATGGATGCCGGGAACGGAATGCTCAATGGCATGCAATAGCCGGTGCAACTGGCCCTGGCGCGATGAGGGCGGCACATAGGTATTCACGTCATCATCGAAGACGATGACGCCGGTGGCGTCGCGCTGCAGGTTCCCCATATAGACAAGCGACGCGGCAAGGAAACGCGCGTAATCGATTTTCGTTGTGTTCGCGCCGAATGCCATGCTAGCGCTCGTATCAAGCAGCACGAGCAGCTGAGAATTCGTTTCGCCGCGGTAGCGTTTCAGTACAAGCTTTTCGCTTTTCGCGAAGACATTCCAATCCACGTGGCGCAGATCGTCGCCGGGCGTATAGGCCTGATATTCGGCAAACTCCTGGCTGAAGCCGAAATCGGGGGAGCGATGGAGTCCCGCGACGAACCCATCGACCACGGTCCGGGCGACGAGGTCGAGAGAGGATATTGCGGAAAGCGTTTTGGGATCGAGAAAACGCTGGAGCACGTTACTCCTTGGGCGCGGTCTTGATGTTCAAAATTTCCTGCAGGATGTCATCGGGACGAAGCTTGTCGCTTTCCGCATGGAAGTTGAGCAGAACGCGGTGGCGCAGCACCGGGATGTACAAAGCGCGGACGTCTTCATAAGCGACGTGATACCGGCCCTTCATGAGCGCGCGGCACTTGGCGGCGAGCACGAGGAATTGCGCGGCCCGGACGCTCGCTCCGTAGTTGACGTACTTCCTGACGATGTCGGGAGCGGCGGCGTCGCGATTGCGTGAGCTGCGGACGAGATCGATGGCGTATCGGGCGACGGATTCGCCCAGAGGGACCATTCGGTCGAGGTGCTGGAAGTCGAGAATCTCTTCAGCGGTGGTGACAGGGTCGGCTTTGGCGACATGAGTGGTCGTGGTGAGATCGATGACCTTGAGCTCTTCGGCGGCGGTGAG
>JAOAPQ010000163.1 GCA_025462965.1 Bryobacterales bacterium | reverse complement strand
TGCCGGGATCCGCTTCGGCGGCGAAGGCTCACGATCACGAGCTGGATCGATGTTGGAAAGAACGTCCCGAACGTTTGTGTGATGACCCACCTGATGAAAACCCCCTCCAGCCGCCCCGAAACCACCGTCACGAGCGCAGGCCCCCGCAAGCGATACCATGGATTTCTGCGCATCGGAATCCATACCTCAACCGCCGGAGCCCTGGAAAACGCGGCCCTGGAAGCGGGCAAGCTCGGAGCGAACACATTTCAGATCTTCTCTTCCAGCCCGCGCATGTGGCGCGCGTCCATTCCGAACCCGGTGGACATCGCGAAATTCCGCAAGGCGCGCGAGCAGTTCGACCTGTATCCTCTCGCCATCCATGTCAGCTACCTCATTAATCTGGCAACTCTCGACCCCGTCATCCGCGAGAAATCCATTGCCGGCTTTCGCGGCGAACTCGAGCGCGCGGTCGCCATCGGCGCTGAATACCTGGTGACCCACCCCGGCAACTACAAGAGCCGGACCCTCCACGAAGGCATCGCCGGCTTCGTGCTCGGCATGGCCGAGGCCGCGCAAGGCCTGAAAACACGCGGCCTCACCGTGCTGCTCGAGAACACCGTTGGCTCGGGCGCGCAGATCGGGTCGCGTTTCGAGGAGCTCCACATGATCCGCGAGCTGGCGAAAACCGAAACCGACCTGGACATCGCCTACTGCCTCGACACCTGCCATCTCTTTGCCGCCGGGTTCAACATCGCGACGGCCGAAGGGTTGAAGAAAACCGTCGCACACGCGGACGAGATCCTCGGACTCGCCAACGTCAAACTGATTCACACCAATGATTCCAAAGGCGCGCTTGGCTCCCGCCTTGACAGGCACGAGAATATAGGAAAGGGACACATCGGCGCGGCGGGCTTCCGCCGCATCCTGAATCACCCCGGACTTCGCGATAAACCCTTTATCCTGGAAACACCCGTAGACGAAGAAGGAGACGACCGCCGCAACGTGGAAGCGTTGACGAATTTGTGCGTTACGAAAAATGCCGGAAAAGCCGTACGACTTTAACCAGATCGAACTGAAGTGGGCCGAGCGCTGGGCCGATGGCGGGCTCTATCGCGCCGAGGAAAATTCCGCCAAGCCGAAATACTACGTGCTCGAAATGCTGCCCTATCCTTCGGGCGCGCTCCACATCGGCCACATCCGCAACTACTCCATCGGCGATGCCCTCGCGCGCCACCAGTGGATGCGCGGCTACAACGTTCTGCACCCCATGGGCTGGGACGCGTTCGGCCTCCCAGCCGAAAACGCCGCCATGGCCAACAAAACGCCGCCCGGCGAGTGGACGCGCCTCAACATCGCCAAGATGAAGAAGACGCACCGCCGCTTCGCCTTCAGTTACGATTGGGATCGCGAAGTCACCACCTGCGAACCCGAGTACTACCGCTGGAACCAGTGGTTCTTCCTCAAGATGCTGGAGCGCGGACTCGCCTATCGCAAAAAGGCGCTGGTCAACTGGTGTCCGCAATGCGCCACGGTACTCGCCAATGAGCAGGTGGTCGATGGCTGCTGCTGGCGCCACGAAACCACGGTCGTGGAACAGCGCGCGCTCGAACAGTGGTTCCTGAAGATCACCGCCTACGCCGATCAGCTTCTCGATGACATGAAGCAGCTCGAAGGCGGCTGGCCCGATCGTGTCCTCGCCATGCAGCGCAACTGGATCGGCCGTTCCGAAGGCGCCGAAGTCGATTTCGCGATCGACGCTCCGCATACTCCTCCGGTTCGTGTCTTCACCACCCGCATCGACACCATCTACGGAGCCACCTGCCTCATCGTTGCGCCCGAACACCCGCTCGTCGCGCAAGCCGATGCGCAGGGCCAGGCGCGCGCCAAAGCCATGATCGATGCCCGCGCCAGCCAGGGCCCGGGCGAAGTCGAGAAGGAAGGTTTCTTCACCGGCATATACGCCGTCAATCCCTTCAGCCAGGAGCGCATTCCCGTCTGGACCGGCAATTTCGTGCTGATGGGTTACGGCACCGGTGCCATCATGGCGGTTCCCGGCCACGATGAGCGCGATTTCGAGTTCTGCCAGAAATACGAAATCCCCATCCGCCCCGTAATCCGGCCCATGGATGGCGGACTCGCGAGCCCCGTCGGCATGACCGGAGCCTTCTGCGACTACGGCATCGTCGAGAATTCCGGCCGCTGGTCCGGCATGACCAGCGAGGAAGCGCGCATCGCAATGGCCGCGCACGCGAAACAACACGGGTTCGGAGAATCCGCCATAACTTTTCGCATCAAAGATTGGGGCATCTCCCGCCAGCGCTACTGGGGCACGCCGATCCCGGTCATTCACTGCCCTTCATGCGGCACAGTCCCCGTGCCGGAGTCGGATCTGCCGGTCCGATTACCCGAAAAGGTGGACATCACGGGGGAAGGCCGCTCACCGCTCGAAAACGTCCCCGAGTTCGTGAACGTAAAGTGTCCGAAATGCGGCGGCGCGGCCCGCCGTGAAACGGACACCATGGACACGTTCGTCGATTCTTCCTGGTACTTCTACCGCTATTGCGACGCGCACAACGCAACCGCGCCGTTCGATTCCGCGAACATCGATTACTGGTTTCCCATCGATCAATACATCGGCGGTGTCGAGCACGCCATCCTGCACCTCATCTACTCGCGCTTCTGGACCAAGGTGATGCGCGATATCGGCCTCATCGCAAACAGCGAGCCCGTGAAGAAGCTCTTCACGCAGGGCATGGTAATCCGCAACGGCGAGAAGATGTCGAAGTCCAAAGGCAATGTCGTTCCCGCGGACGAAGTCGTCGAGAAATTCGGTGCCGACGCCGCGCGCCTCTTCGCCCTCTTCGCCGCCCCTCCGGAGAAAGATGTCGATTGGATCGATACCGGCATCGAAGGCATCGCGCGCTTCCTGGGACGCATCTACCGCTTCACCACGCGCAACACGCCGCCCACCCCGGGCGATGGAACCGCGGATACGGAAGTTCTGCGCAAACTGCACCAGACGCTCCGCAAGATCACGGAAGATTTCGACTCCCGCTGGCACTTCAACACGTCCATCGCCGCCATGATGGAACTGCTGAATCAGCTTTATGCACACGAAGCGCAAATCTCAGCCGGCGCGAAGGCGCAGGTGATCGAAATTCTGTCGCTGATGCTCGCTCCTTTCGCCCCTTACCTCGCGCAGGAACTCTGGGAAGAGCAGGGAAGGCCCGGTCCCATCCATAAGGAGCCTTGGCCGGCCTACGACCCGGAGCTCGCGCGCGAATCCGAAGCCGAGATCGTCGTTCAGATCAACGGCAAGAATCGCTCGAAGCTCACCGTCGCGCCGGGTACGGACAAAGAAACGTTGGAGCGCCTCGCGCTGGCCGATGAAAAGATCATGTCGTTGCTTGACGGCAAAACCGTGGTGCGCGTGATCGTGGTTCCGGACAAACTGGTAAACATCGTCGTGCGCTGAACCATGGTCCGCTCACAGACTCCCGAAATCATGGACACGGCGGATTTCCCGGAGCCTGTGA
>JAOAPQ010000123.1 GCA_025462965.1 Bryobacterales bacterium | reverse complement strand
CGCTGGCGTTTACAATTTCGCGAACCGCCAGATTGGGCAGATTCTCGTTCAACCCCGACCAGGAGAGACCGCCATCGTTCGAGCGCCAAACGCCGAAATCGTTGGCTACCACGACAAGGTTCGGATCGCGCGGCGAGACCGCGAGATCATGCTCCCCGGCGCCAATTACGGATTTGTCGTTATAGCCGGTGAGATTGATCCACGTGCGGCCGCCATCGTCAGAAGCGTAGATGTTCGATCCCAGCGCATAGGTGCGGCCGGTACTGCCCGCGCGAACGAGGGCGCGGTTTTCGGGCAGATGGTGCACTGCGGGGACGGGCGTCCGGTCGCGCGGCAGCGAATCCGGAGGCGCAACGGTCCAGTTTTCCAGATCGGCGGACACGAATGTTTTGCCCGATTGGGTTCGCGCGAATAGTTGGCTTCCGTCCGGCGAAAACCAGACGGCGGACGCGGGGCCGGTGGCGGGCGAGGCGAGGCCCAATTCCACGGCCGAGTTGCCGATTTTGCGCCAGTTCGGTTGCTGAGTCTGGGCGCAAAGCGAGGCCGCGGCAACTATTGCGGAAGCCGCGGTCAAGAGGCGGAGACTGCGGCGCACTGTGTACGGATGACACACAAGAGTATCCTCATAGTACCGCAGGGCGCGCACAGGCCCAGTCCGAAACCGCTGACGAATATAGAGTTGCAGGAATTTCCTCCGAAGGCCGTCTACTTGCATTGCACGTCAGGTGCTAGACTATGGAGTCTGAGTGACCGGTATTTTCTCAGCCTGTTTTCGCGGGCTGGGCGCATGGGCTCTGCTCGTGCTCCCGGTTGGGCTGGCGTGTGCCCAAACGGGTGGCGACGCGAAAGTGGTGGTGCTGACCGGGCAGGTGAATATCTTGCGCGATGGCGCGACGGTAGCGCTTTTCGCGGACCAGATCATCCACCCGGATCAAATGATTGTAACCGGGCCGGACGGCTATGCCCAGTTCCGGGTGGCCGACGGCAGCACCTTCGAGGTGTTCCAGAATGCCCGGGTGGCGTTCCGGGACAATCGCGGTAACTGGCGCGATCTGTTGGAGATACTGCTCGGGCGCGTGAAAGTTCAGATCGAGCATTTGGGCAGGGAGAATCCAAACAACGTGCGCACGCCGACGGCTGTGATCGCGGTGCGTGGCACGGTTTTCGATATCAATGTGGAAGACACTGACGCCACGACATGGGTGATGTGCGAGGAGGGCCGCGTCGAGGTGATTCACCTGATTCAGCCGGGCCACCAGATTCTGAATCCGGGCGAGTGGGTGCGGGTTTATAAGAACATGCCGCTGCAGGTGAAGGTTGTGGACCGCGGCGCAGTGTATCAGAAGTTGTGGCGTGCCGCTTCCGACGCGATGAACGAAATCATTTACCGTACGCCGCGTGGGACAGCGGGTACGGGCAGCACGGCTACTACCGGCGCACCCAGCGGCGGCGGCACATCGAGCGGGGATCAAAAAGGCGCGCCGACCCCGACCACGGCGCCACCGGCTCCTCCTGCACCGCCGCCGATTTAGATTTAGTTTTTCCAGGCGATCGAGGGTGCAGTCTGCTCCACGGGTAAAATGAAAGAGTTGATACCGTTACCCACATCCATCCTCATTCATATCGCTTCCGAACTGAACATACCCGTCAAGAGTCTGG
Source organism: Bryobacterales bacterium (assembly GCA_025462965.1). GTDB lineage: Bacteria > Acidobacteriota > Terriglobia > Bryobacterales > Bryobacteraceae > JALYXI01. The sequence goes on along the minus strand of JAOAPQ010000123.1, from coordinate 8,318 downwards.
TCGCTACCATTGCCCTGCTCGATGAGGGCGGCACAGTCCCTTTCATCGCCCGGTATCGCAAGGAGGCGACCGGGAATCTCGATGAAGTCGCGATTGGAGCAATCGCCGAGAAGCTGACATACCACCGCGAGCTGGAACAGCGCCGCGAGACGGTCCTGAACACCATCGAAGAACAGGGAAAGCTTACTCCGGAGCTAAAGGCAAAGATCGAGGCGGTGCTCGACCGGAATGAATTGGAAGACCTGTATCTGCCATTCAAGCCGAAACGGAGAACCAAGGCCACCATCGCCCGGGAGAAAGGACTTCAGCCGCTGGCGGACTATCTGTGGAACCAGGTTCCCAATGAAGCCGGGCTGGCGGCTTATTCCGAGGAAGAACTGGAAGGCGCGCGGCACATTGTCGCTGAACAGATCAGCGAAACCGCGGAGTTCCGGAAGCACTTGCGCCAACTGATGCTGAGCGAAGGCATGGTGGTGAGCAAGGCACTGGAGGGCGCGAACGATCCCGAAGGCAAGTTCAAGATGTATGTGGACTACAGCGAGGCGGCGGCGAAGATCCCCTCGCACCGCATGCTGGCGATCCGGCGTGGCGCGAACGAGAACATCCTTTACTTCCAGATTGAACTGGACCCGGAAAAGCCGGTCGCCTATCTGAAGAACCGGGTCATCCGCCAACAGGGCGATTGGGTCCCGCACCTTGAAAAGGCCGCTGAGGACGCCTGGAAACGGCTGCTGAACAATTCCATTCAGACGGACGTGAGGCTGGAATTGAAGGACCGCTCGGATACGGAAGCGATCCGGGTGTTCCGCGAGAATCTGGGCAACCTGCTGCTAACGCCGCCCGCGGGGATGATCGGCGTCCTGGCGGTCGATCCGGGCTTACGAACAGGCTGCAAGATCGCCGTGGTGGACGATACCGGCAAGTTTCTGGACCACAGCGTCATCTATCCGCTGGAGCCGAAGAACGATATCGCCGGCGCGAAGCGAACGCTGCTGAACCTGATCCAGAAGCACAACGTCCGGGCCATCGCGATCGGGAACGGAACAGGATCTCGGGAAGCTTCGGCTTTCGTCCAGGACATGCTGCGCGACGACAAGCCGGGCGACGTTTTCAGCGTGGTGGTGAGCGAATCCGGTGCGTCCATCTACTCGGCATCGGAAATCGCCCGGCAGGAGTTCCCAGATCTGGATCTGACGGTTCGCGGGGCTATTTCCATCGCCCGGCGCCTGCAGGACCCCCTCTCCGAACTGGTCAAAATCGATCCGAAGTCGATCGGCGTCGGCCAGTACCAGCACGACGTCGATCAGCGGAAACTTAACGAAGCCTTGGGGAGCACGGTCGAGATCTGCGTGAACCGGGTGGGCGTCGATCTGAATACGGCATCGTTTGCGCTGCTCCGTTATGTGGCGGGAGTCAACGAGCGCACGGCGCAGAAGATCGTCGAGTTCCGGAACGAACACGGGCGGTTCAAATCGCGGGTGCAGTTGATGGCAGTGCCCGGATTCGGACCGAAAACGTTTGAGCAGGCGGCGGGCTTCCTGCGCATCCGTGGAGGCGAAAATCCGCTCGATATGACGGCCGTGCACCCGGAGTCCTACCCGGTGGTGGAAAGCATCGCGACGTCACTGAAGGTGACGCTGCCGGAGCTGATCGCGAAACCGTCGCTCATCGATTCCGTGCGCGTGGAGCAATTCCAGACGGGCGCGGCGGGCATGTTTACTTTGAAGGATATCTTCGAGGAGCTTCGAAAGCCGGGCCGGGACCCGCGAGCGCAGTTCGTGGCGCCTCAGTTCCGGTCCGATTTGCGCGAGATCAAAGATTTGCAGCCGGGCATGATTCTCGAGGGCACGGTGACGAATGTCACCAACTTCGGGGCCTTCGTCGATATTGGAGTCCACCAGGACGGACTGGTCCACGTGAGCGAGTTATCGAACCGCTACATCAAAGATCCGAACGACGCGGTGAAGGTGGGGCAAATCGTTAAGGTGAAGGTGCTGGCCGCGGATGCGAAGGCAAAACGAATAGCGCTTTCCATTAAGGCGCTGCTTGCGCCGGATCTGCCGAAGATCAAACATGGCGCCCCACCGCCGCGTCCGCAGCAATCGATGGACGACAAGTTGTCGGCGCTGGCGAACCGGTTCCGGACCAGGTAAGTAGAGTGCTCCGCTTGACTTCCGTGGAAGCAGTGTCTTACTGTGAACATTCGCTCAACGCATTATGAATCTTCGGGAGGAAGGCGAGACGGAAATCGTGAATCAATTTCTGGACTCGACTCTTGAGAGCGTCGATCAGGCCGAAAGCATCATCATGGAAGCCGCTGAAAAGGCGGGTTTCGAAGAGGATGATATGCATAAGATCGGCATGGCCGCGCGCGAGTGCATGGTCAATGCAGTCGTCCACGGAAACCGGTACAACACGAACAAAAAGGTCCATCTGGCCGTAAGCGCCGGGCGCGACACTCTGACGATTCGCATTTCCGATGAAGGCGAGGGATTCGAAGCGTCGAACTTGCCCGACCCCCTGGCGGAGGAGAACCTGTTGAGCCACTCGGGCCGGGGAATTTTTCTGATCCGGGCGTTTATGGACGAGGTTGACATCCATCCGGTTTCGCCACATGGGACGGAAGTCACACTGGTCAAGAAAAAGTCTCTCTCGTAGGTAACAAAGGATTTATATTAGTTTGGAGGACAAGATAAAGTGAGCATCAAGTTGAATAGCCGGCAAGTCGGCGACGTGACGGTGGTGGATCTTGCAGGCCGCATCACGCTGGGGGAAGGGTCCAGCACCATGCGCGACGCTCTCCGCGATCAGCTTGCCAAGGGAAACAAGAAAATCCTCTTGAACCTTGGCGAGGTCTCTTACATCGACAGCTCGGGTATCGGCGAACTGGTTTCGGCGTTTACCACGGTGACGAATCAGGGCGGGCAGCTGAAGCTTCTGGGCTTGAATAAGCGGATTAAAGACCTGCTGCAAATTACAAAACTCTATACCGTGTTCGAAGTCCACGACGACGAGTCCGCCGCCGTGCGCAGCTTCTCGTAAAGAGCCCTATCCTCCGCCGACGAAATGGACGATCTCGAGCTTCGCCCCGTCGCGAAGCTCCGTCGTTTCCCAGCGGGTCTTTTTCACGATTGCGCGATCCAGCTCCACGGCCACGCGATCGGGTGTAATCTCCAGATCCCGAAGCAGTTCCAGTATTGTTCTCCCGCGTTCCACGTCGCGCGTCTCTCCGTTGATCGTGACTTGCATGATTGACACTCGTTTTCCCGGCTTACTATCATCAAATTAGCACCCCACAGCCACACCAAAGCGAAATGCCAACATCCGCCGGTCAAACCTGGTTCCCTGTCGCGCTGCAGATCGTCATCGCGATGGCGGTCGCCTCAGCAATGATCGGGTTTTCGTACCTGCTGGGCAAGAAGGTAAAAAACAAAGTAAAGGACACGCCGTATGAAAGCGGTGTGCCCCCGGTAGGCGACGCACGCCACAGGTTCAGCGTTAAATTTTACCTGGTGGCCATGCTGTTCATTCTGTTCGATATCGAAGCAATATTCCTCTATCCGTGGGTTGTGGTTTTCAAAGAATTGCGGATGTTCGCATTCGTCGAAATGTTGGTCTTCGTAATACTGATCCTTTGCGGTTTCTTCTACATCTGGAAGAAGGGTGTGCTGGATTGGTCCGAGGATCGTTCCGACGTGAAGGTCGCCCCAAGGCCCTGATTGTGCTTCCTGAAACTCTTTTAGAATACCCGGACGCGGTTGCCGTCCAGGACGCGGTCGTAACGGGCAAGTACGATCGCGGCGAGTTGACGCTCGAAATCGAGCCTTCGCGGATTGTCGAGGTGTGCGCGCGCCTGAAGGGCGAACAGCAGTTCGTGCGCATGAGCGACCTGACCGCTGTCGATCGCTACCCCGAGGAGCCTCGTTTCGAAGTTATCTACCACCTGCACTCTCTTTCGCGGAACACGCGGCTGCGTTTGAAGTGCCGGGTCTCGGGAACGAAGCCCGCAATCGATTCCGTTACTCCTGTGTGGCGAGGAGCCAACTGGTTTGAGCGTGAGGTGTTCGATCTGTTCGGCATCGAATTCCGCAATCACCCCGACTTGCGCCGCATCATGCTGCCGGACGATTACGAAGGCCATCCACTGCGGAAAGATTATCCTGTCACGGGAACGCGAGTTTAATATGCCCAGCACTTTAGCCGACCGGGAAGAGCAAACCGTCTCCGCCGAAAAGCAGACGCGGCGGATGACCCTCAATATGGGCCCGCAGCACCCCTCCACGCACGGCGTGCTGCGGCTCGAAATCGAGCTCGACGGCGAAACGGTAGTGAAGGCAACGCCCGAGATCGGGTATCTGCACACGGGCATCGAGAAGGAATTCGAGGTCAAGACGTATCAGCAGGCGGTGCCGCTGACGGACCGCATCGACTACCTGGCCCCGCTCTCCAACAATTTCGCGTATTCGCTCGCGGTCGAAAAGCTGCTGGGTATCGAGATTCCGCCCCACGCGCAATGGCAACGCGTGATGCTGGTGGAGTTGACGCGGCTGAACAGCCATCTGGTTTGGCTCGGAACGCATGCGCTCGATATCGGCGCAATGACGGTCTTTCTCTACTGCATGCGTGAACGGGAGGACATTCTCCGGATCTTCGAGATGTACTCCGGCCAGCGCATGATGACGAGCTATATCCGCATCGGCGGACTGGCGCTCGCGCCGCCGCGAGGATGGCAAGATCGCGTGCGGAAGTTTATCGACGCGTTCCCTTCGAAAATCGACGAGTACGAAGATCTGTTGACGAACAACCGCATTTGGATCGGACGCACAAAAGGCGTCGGCACGGTCCCGGTGGAAGATCTGCTGGACCTTGGGGTGACCGGCCCGATGATCCGCGCGGCGGGGATCAAATGGGACGCGCGCAAGGAAAATCCGCACTCCAGCTACGAACATTTCGATTTCGAAATCCCGACGCGAACGGAGAACGATGTGTACGCGCGCTACCTGGTTCGCGTGGAAGAAATGCGGCAGAGCGCGCGTATTGTGAAGCAGGCGCTGGACGGCATGCCGAGCGGGCCATGGCAGGCCGACGCCCCGCACGTGGTTTTACCCGAGCGCGAGAAGATGAAGACGCAAATGGAATCGCTGATCTATCACTTCAAGATCGTGACGGAGGGGTTCCGCGTGCCAGAAGGCGAGGTCTACCAGGTGGTGGAATCGCCGCGCGGAGAGCTTGCCTACTACGTCGTGAGCGACGGAACGAGCAAGCCTTACCGCGTCCATGTGCACGGCCCGAGCTTCGGGAATCTGCAGGCGATCGGCGAGATGGCGAAGGGCACCATGATCTCCGACGTGATCGCGTCCATGGGAAGCATGGACTTCGTGCTTGGGGATACGGACCGATGACGCTTTCTCCCGCGCTCGAAGCGAAATTTCAGAAGCTGTTGACGAACTATCCCGAAGGCAGGCAGCGATCGGCGATGATTCCGATGCTGCTGTTCGCGCAGGATGAAATCGGATCAGTCACGCCGGAATTGATCCAGGAAGTGGCGAAGCGGATCGGCACGCAACCGCTGCAGGTCGAGGAAGTAATGACTTACTACTCGATGCTGCATGCGAAGCCGTGGGGCAAATATCACGTGCAAATCTGTACCAACGTCAGCTGCATGCTTACCGGCGGTGAACAGCTTTGGGAGCATGCATGCGAGAAGCTTGGCATCGGTCACCGGCAGGCGACGCCTGACGGCCTGATCTCGCTCGAAGAAGTGGAATGCATCGGCGCCTGCTCATGGGCCCCGGCGATTCAGGTGAACTACGATTTTCATCATAAAGTTACGCCGGAGAAGTTGGACCAGTTGCTGGATAGCCTAAGGACCCATGCCGTATAACGAGCCGCATCCGGCGGAAGTCAGAATCATTTCGAAGCGGTTCGGTTTGCCGAATTCGGCTTCGATCGACACCTATCTTGCGAACGAAGGCTACCAGGCTCTCGACAAAGCTCTGGGAATGACGCCCGACGCGATCATCGATGAACTGAAGGTTTCGAATCTGCGTGGCCGCGGCGGCGCGGGGTTTCCGACGGGGCTGAAGTGGAGTTTCGTTCCGCGCACTTCACCCAAGCCGAAGTATGTCATGGTGAACGCGGACGAGAGCGAGCCCGGCACCTGCAAGGACCGGCTGTTGATGGAGTTCGATCCGCATCAGTTGCTGGAAGGCATGATGATCGGCGCGTACGTAATCGGCGCGCAGCGCGGGTATATTTACATTCGCGGCGAGTATCGATACCTGATCGAGATCATGGACCGCGCGATCGAGGAAGCTTACGCGCGCGGCTATCTTGGCGACAAGCTACACGGAACGGATTTCACCTTCCATGTGCGGACTCACACCGGCGCGGGCGCATATGAGTGCGGCGAGGAATCGGCGCTGCTCGAATCGTTCGAGGGAAAGCGCGGTATCCCGCGCATCCGTCCACCGTTCCCGGCTGTGGCCGGGGCATACGCCTCGCCGACGTTGTTGAACAACGTGGAGACGTTTTCTTCCGTGCCCGCGGTTCTGCGCATGGGCGGTCCCGCTTACGCGGAACTCGGTGTTCCGCGAAACGGCGGCACCCGCATGCTGTGTCTTTCCGGGCACGTGAACACTCCCGGAGTTTACGAAGTACCGCTCGGTTTTCCGATGATGCGCGTAGTCAATGAACTGGGTGGCGGCATGCGCGCCGGCAAGAAACTGAAGGCCGTGGTTCCCGGCGGATCCTCCTGCCCGCTGCTGAAGGCCGAAGAGTGCGACATTCCGATGGATTACGATTCGCTCGCGAAGGCGAAGAGCATGTTGGGGTCGGGCGGCATGATCGTGATGGACGAGGATACCGACATGGTGCGCGTGGCGCTGCGGATCATGCGTTTTTACCAGCACGAAAGCTGCGGCTGGTGCATTCCGTGTCGCGAAGGCACCACATGGCTGAAGAAGCTGCTGACGCGCTTCGTGGACGGCATGGGCCAACCGAACGACATCGTGATGATCGGCGATTTAGCGAAGAATATGCTGGGCCGGACCTTTTGCCCGTTAGGGGATGCAGCGGCGATGCCGACCATCGCGATTATCGAGAAGTTCCGCGACGAGTTTGAGGCTTACCTGGCGGACGGACCGAAGCCGAGGCGAGAGGAACTGGTTTATGCCTGACCCGGTCAAGTTCACGGTAGACGGTCAGGAACTCCAGGCGGCGCCAGGAACGCTCCTGATTAATGCAGCCAAGCAGGCCGGTATCGAGATTCCCGCGTTCTGCTATTACGACGGCTACTCCTTGCAGGCCGCCTGTCGCATGTGCCTGGTAGACGTAGAAAAGGCTCCGAAGATGCAGACCGCGTGCACGCTGCCGGTGGCCGAAGGCATGGTGGTACGCACGACGACCCCGCAGGTCGCTGCCGCGCGCAAGTCTACGCTGGAATTTCTACTGACGAATCACCCGCTGGATTGCCCCGTTTGCGATAAGGGCGGGGAGTGCGAACTGCAGGACATGGTCTTCCGGTACGGCGCGGGCGAAAGCCGCTATACCGAGACCAAACTGCACGTGGACGAGAAGCAGTGGTCGCCGGTGGTGTTCTTCGATGCCCCCCGATGCATCCTTTGCTTCCGCTGCGTGCGTGTGTGCAACGAAGGAATGGGGGTCGGCGCGCTCGGTGTGATCAACCGCGGCGCGGTTTCCGAGATCGCTCCGAATAAGCACGACCATCTGGAGTGCGATGAATGCGGGATGTGTGTCGATATATGCCCGGTCGGCGCACTGACCAGCGGAATTTATCGATACAAATCACGACCGTGGGAGATGGAGCACGTCGGGACCATCTGCACACACTGCTCGAACGGGTGCAAGACAACGTTGGGCGTTCGCAACGAGCAGATTTTGCGCGGCAACAACCGCGACCGCTCCGGCATCAACGGTGAATTTCTCTGCGTAAAGGGACGCTACGCGTTCGATTTCACGGAGCACCCGGAGCGACTGCAGACCCCGCTGCTGCGTTCGAACGGCAAGCTGGAGCCGGTGTCATGGTCGACCGCTCTCGAGCATGTCGCGAAGAAGTTCCTGGCGATCAAACAGCGCGGCGGGCGTTTCGGTGTCATCGGCTCCACACACACCACGAACGAAGAAAATTTCTACCTGCAGAAGTTCGCGAGGCAGGGACTCGGAACGAACAGCATCGATCATCACCGCACGGGTGACGTGATCACTTTGCTCGATGCCCTGAGCGGCGGCACTGGATCGCTCGCGACCACGGCGGACTTCTATCATTCGAGAGCGGTTCTCGTCATCGGCTCGGACCT
>JAOAPQ010000104.1 GCA_025462965.1 Bryobacterales bacterium | reverse complement strand
TGAGCCGTTCCTGCGCGGTAAAGGCGTTGTTGCGGGAGTATCCGTAATACGCGTCCAGAACGAGATTGGCCGTGAACAGATAACTCGCGGAAAGGGTTCCGCTATAGATGTGACCGCCCCCGGCGCCGACGGCAGAGTTGGAGGGGCTGAAACCCAGACCGCCTAACTGCCCATACTGCTGCGGATTAAACCAGGTGTTGTCATTCAAACCAAAGCGGGCGAAGACGCTGAGCTTGTCGGTGGCGTTCCATGTCAGCTTGGAATCGTACTGGTTGCGATTCTGACCGCTGTTGCCCTGGCTGAAGTAATTGCGCGCCAATCCGTACGCGCCGGTACCGACGGTATTCGGATTCGGCCACAAACCCGTGTTCAAGACCGCTTGTACGCCCAGATCGATCCGGGACGACGGAATTACATTACCGGGAAAGGCTGTGCGTCCGGTGCCGTTCGCGTTACCGGTCGCAGGATCGTAGATCGGTGTTGGCGATGCAGAGAGGATGCCGTTCTTCATCGCAGGCGTCGGGACCTGTGAATAAATGCCGGAGCCTTGTCTGATGTACGTTCCTTCGTAACTGACAAAGTAAAACAGTTTGTTCTTCTTAATTGGGCCGCCAACGGTGCCGCCAAACTGGTTATTGATAAACTTTGGCGCCGGCTGGGTTCGGTCGGCAGCCCACGCGTAGGCTTTCAAGTGCTGGTCGGAGTGGAACTCGAATGCGGAACCGTGAATCGAGTTGGTGCCGTTCTTGGTTTGGATATTGATTGCCGCCGCGCTGGCCAGGCCCTGCTCGGCATCGAACGAGTTGGTGACAACATTCACCGTCTCGATCGATTCCAACGCCGGAGTATACATGGGATAAGTGCCGTTGAAATCGGTGGCGCTGGTGCCATCGATTCGGGTGCTGTTTCCCCAGCCGGTGGTACCGTTGAAACCAACAGACACAGCTCGGGAAGGATTCGCCGCGAACGATCCTCCGCTGGTTGGCGTGGCCACGCCGGGAACCATCACGGGAAGCAATAGCTGGTAGTTTCGACCGAGCGGCGTGGGGAGATTGGTCAGACTCTGCGTGGTTATATCGGTATGAACATCGGCTCGGTCTGTCTGGAGATTTGCAGCCTGGGCAGAAACTGTGACGTCCTGGTTCACCTGCCCCACCGCCAGCGAGACGTTCACGCGGGTGACCTCATTCGGATTGACTACAATTCCGGTTTGGGAGTAAGGGCTGAAGCCTGGCGCTTTGACGGTCAGGTTGTAGGAGCCCGGCGAGAGTGTGGGCAGCGTGTACTCGCCCAGGGAGTTTGTGGCGGTCTCGCGGCTTTGACTCGTCCCCAGATTGGTAACGGTGACCAACGCGCCGGTAACGGCGGCCTGGCTGGGATCCGCAACATTTCCGTTAATGGTGCCCTGCAGTAACTGAGCAGCGCAGTATTGGGAGCTGAGGAGGCCCATTGCGGCAACCATGCTCAAGCAGATGAAACGGCGAAATGCAACCATCTTCCGACCTCCTGGCCAGATTGTGACTTACGCGGTCTAAAAATCTCTTTACTTCTCGAACATTGGCAGGGTGGTCATGGGCGAAGGGAGCCCATCGACCGTGTGGTCCTCCATCAGCTCTACGCGGGTGCCATCCGGATCAAAGAGATTGGCCTGCCTCTTGTGGTTCTTGCCGGTGTGCACCTCGATCGGACGCCTGTAATCTTTCCGTGCGGGATTCGCATTCAATTTGGCGAGGGCGGCATCCATGTCCGGCACTTCCAGAGCGATGTGATAGACGGTACCCCGCCGCTCCGGTGTATCCACCGACCCGAACAGGAACTCAACATACTCGGTGCCTTCCGGCGCCATGAGATTCGAATAGCTCACTTTCTTGCCATCGGCTGACCCGCGCCAGAACTCGCGGAAGCCGAGAGCGTCGATATAGAAGCGCGCGGTCTCCGGCTTCGAGACGTGGAACCCTACATGGGTCAGGCGGCGCGAGATGCGAGAGTCCGGCATGTCTTTTCCCACGTCTTTCATGCTGGAGCCCTCGGGCTCATATTGCGTGACGTCGATGTGATCGCCTTCCGGATCGTCCAGTCCTGTGGCCGTGTTCCCGATGCGGCCCTTGGATGCCGGTTTTTCGGGTACTTTGTAGCCCTTGGATTTCATATATTGGCGCAACCCTTCGGCGTTATCCGTTTCCAGCGCCAGATGGAGGAAGCGAGGGTCGTCCGGCTTGGCTTCAGGCGAGAGTTCGACATATTGTCTGTCGTTGATCTTGATAAAGGCCATGATCAATTTGCCATCGGCTGCTTTGATTGAAAACGGCTCCGTGTATCCGAGGAAATCCCTATAGAAATGCCGGGATGCCTCGATGTCATGGACCCGGAACGCAACGTGCGGGACGCCCAGGATTCTGGGCCGACTCAATTCCTGGGCCTGTAACCCGGCGCACGCCACTAAGATCAAAGCGAAACTAACTTTCACACTGCCTCCTTTATTACCGATCGACAGCGTTATCATATACCACGCTTAGCCTGGATCGATTCTCACAGTTCTGACGACCCGGAAGCCGACGTTGTAGAACTGGCTCACGGGGAAGTCAAAACGGCGCAAGGTGGCGCTGCAGTAATTTGCGGTATCAAACCAACAGCCGCCGCGATAGACACGATAGGAACCTTCGTCCGGCCCGATTGGATTTGCGGCCGCGGTCTGGGCGTAGTAATCGTGTCCATACCAATCAGCCACCCATTCAGAGACGTTTCCGTCCATGTCATACAATCCCCACTTGTTGGGCTCTTTCTGTCCAACCGGCTGCGTGCGCTCATTCGAGTTATCTTTGAACCACGCGGTAGCCGGGAGCATGGCCGGCGCATCCCCGGTGGTTCCCGCTCTGGAAGCGTATTCCCACTCGGCTTCGGTGGGCAACCGCCAGGAGTGTTTGCCGTCCCGCGCGTTGAGCCGCCTCAAAAACACCTGTATGTCATCCCAGGAAACGCTATCCACGGGCAGGTAGGGATCTTTGAAATGGCTGGGATCGCTGCTGACCGAACTTCCCTGCGGAGTCGGGCGGGCCCCTCCCGCCTTCGAGTGGGGATCCAGCATCACGGTCTGCCATTGTGCCTGAGTTACTTCGAACTTACTCAGTTCGAAGGCTCCGATCCGAACACGATGAACGGGACGTTCGTCGGCATTCCCGTCTTCCGATCCCATCCAGAATTCGCCGGCGCGGATCGGGACCACGCCAGAACCATCGAGCAGCGCGCCCACTCCGTATAACTCCGGCTTCTGCATGGCGTGGATGCGGGCGAGCGCAAGCGCGGCGCCAGCGCCTCGCAGGAGGGACCGGCGTGAGAGACCCTTGGTGCTCATAGGGAACTCCTTCCGTTACAATCGCGACTTCAGTTTACACCTGGGTAATCGGCGTAGATGAGCGTGCTATGTGAAGTACGCGGCTGCCGCCGCGTGTCCCTTATTGAGAAGCGCCCGAGGGCAGCGTCTCATACACAACGAATGCGAACCGGGTGGAATCGGGTGACCAGGAGTTGACGTTGATTGTCCCTTGACCGCCGAAAAACTTGAGTAGCGTCTGGGGCGCGGCCGATTTGCCCGTGGCGCCGGGCATGGGCACCATGCGCAGCTCGACGTCCAATTTGTCGTTGTGGCCCGAAGTGCCTTTCGGAAAGCTGAGAAAGACCAGATGCTTGCCGTCCGGTGAAGGATGCGGGAACCAGTCCTCTAACTCGTCGGCGGTAACCTGCTGTGCTTTCGAATCGCCGGTACCGGCCCCATCCGGCGGTATGCGCCAGATATCCCAACTCCCGGAGCGATCCGAATTGAAGTAGATCCACTTGCCGTCGGGCGAGTAATCGGCGCCGTCGTCGTAACCGGGGCTGGAGGTGAGTCTTTGCTCCGGGCCTCCTCCGGCGGGCACGCGGAAGATATCGAAATTACCTTCGCGTTGAGCGATCACCGCGAGGTACTTGCCGTCGGGCGACCAGCCGTGGAAGTAGCTCGGGGTAGCCGAAACCATCATCTTCGGCGCGGAGCCGTTGACCGAAGCGATGTACACCTGGGATTGGCGGGACGAAGGAGACGATGCGGAGAACGCTATCTGTTTGCCGTCCGGCGAGAAGCCGTGATCGTTGTTGCAACGCAGGGTCGGGTCCAGGTCGATCGCGACGGGCTCAGGAGAGCCGTCAAGCGGAATCCGGAACAGGCGTCCGCGCGAGTTCGACAGGAGATATTTGCCATCAGCAGACCAGTTGGGCGCCTCAAACGTTTCGTTTGTTTTATACACGACGCGAACGGATTTATCGCGCAGATCATAAATGGAAATCTTGCTTGCGTAGCGGGGTCGAGTCTGAGCCGCGAGCGGCTCCACCTTCACGTTGGAAAAAACGGCTGTTTCGAGCACGTTGGCGTCATGCGACCCAATGGCGAGCCCTACGTACACAGGATCCTGAAGCGCAACCGTGGCGGGTCCAGCCGGCTTGAGTTCCTCACCGGGAGCGCCGGCGTACGCGGTGAAGGTCTGCCCGCGGCGCTCGATGCGGATTCGAACCGGGGCTTTCAAATCCGAGCGAACCTCCTGAGTCATGGCGGCGGCGCTCGGGCGAAACTGGAGCGATGTGAGACCGTCGCCGTGAAGTGCTATATCGGCGTACGCCGAGTTCGCATCCAGGCTTTGCCGGATCATTAGTGCGGCCTTGCGATGTGCGACGACGCCCGTGCCAATGAAGTGTACGTCAGCGGTAAGAGCAACGTCGCCTGAAATCTTTTTCCAGACGAAATAAAAGGCGTCGGCGTCCGCCCAGATGTTCGCGCCGCCGCCGGTCACGCTGTACTCGCCCGAGGAGGAGTTGAACTCGACCTTTCCTTTTTGCGGCGTTACTCCCACGTCACCGCTCGATTCGAATACTCCGGGCGTTTGAGCGTACCCAACGACTGCCAAGCAGCTGAATGCCGCAATGCGTAAGAACGTCTTGGTCTTCATCGACTTATCCTTTTACTGGTTACCAGGCTGCTGATCGTGACAAAATCCGCAATCGATACTCACCTTCTTCAGCCTGTGGCAGTTCATACAAGCGCCCATGGACAGATCGGTTTCGCGAGCAAGCTGCTCTCGTTCCGCGACAGCTCCATGGCAATCCGCGCAGGTGGCGCCCGCGCCGGTGTGCGAGCGGTGGCTGAACCGGACGTAGGCCGGAATCTGATATACGCGCTTCCATTTGATCTCGCGATCGTTCTTCGCAAATGCCGCCAGCTTTTGGATGGCCGGACTATCCGTCTTGATGGCTGAGTGGCATTGCATGCATTTCGGCGCGGTGGCGATGGTCATCATGTCGCCGGGATCGGGGTTCGGATGACACATTTTGCATTGCAATTTAGCAGTCCCGGCATGAACTTTATGGCTGAACGGAATGGGCTGAACCGGCGCCGAAGTCTGGCCCCAGGCGACGGCAGCCGAAAAAAGAATGCATAAGACCCGCCCCGGGTTCACAATTTGCCCGTACGCATCTCTTCCGCCATGTATTCAGAGGCTCGCATGGAGAGCGACAGAATGGTCATGGTCGGGTTCTGGTATCCGCCGGTGACGAAGCTGCTGCCATCGACAACGAACAGATTCTTGATGTCATGACTCTGATTCCATTTGTTCAGAACGCTTTTCTTCGGGTCGTCGCCCATGCGGCACGTACCCAGTTCGTGAATGCTGTAACCCGGAGGGAATGGCTGATCGTGCTTGGCGAGCGTCTCCATGCCGGATTCGTGACAGAGCTGCTCGAACGTATTCATGGCATGCTTCGCCATCTTGGTTTCGTTGTCGCTGTACTTGCACTCGATGTGCAGCGCCGGAATACCGTAGGCATCCACCGTGCTCTTATCGATGGTGACGAGGTTTTCATAGCGCGGCAGCACCTCGCCCATGATGGTCACCGACGCCGCCTTGCCGCGGTATTCGTTGATCGATTTTTCCAGATCGGCGCCGTACCCGGGAATGTATTTGGGGTCCGGCGTTCCGCCCACGCTGAAATCGAAGGCGTACCCTCGGATGAAGTCCTGCTCGTGACCTGACTTCAGATTGACGAACCGCGGAACGTAGCCGCCGCCGCCGAAGCCACGGCCTCCGGCGCCGGCTTTCGAAAGCTTATCGATGGCGACTACGCCTTGCGTGATGTAAGTCTGATCGTGCAGGTAATGGCCGAGTGCACCGCTCGAGTTGGCGATCTTGGAATTGAGAAGTATGCGGGTGCTCTCGAGACAAGACGCGCCCACCACTACGACCCGCGCTTTAGCGTGCATTTCGCGCTTCGAGTGCCGATCGACGAAGTTGACTCCGTTCACCAGTCCCGTGTTCTTATCGGTGGTGATGTCGCGGACGACGGCATTCGGGACGATCGTCAAGTTACCGGTGTCCATGGCATCGGGCAGCAGCAGATTGAATGAGCTGGCGAATTGTCCCTGGCCGAGCGACCGCCGCATCTTCGTGACGGGAATATCCCGCTTTTTCGCCGCGGCGATGAACCTGTTCATCGACTCGCTCCAGGGGGAATTGTCCTCCTGGAAAACGCCGTCGGGAAGTTGGGGCAAGCCTTCTTTACGCCCGGCGACGCGAAATATGGGCTCTACACGGGAATAGAACGGCGCCAGCTCCGCGTGGTTGATGGGCCAGTTCTCCCCGAAGCCGTCGTGGTCTTTCGCTTTGAACTCGTAGTCACTCAACCGGAACGACATCCGCGCCCAGAAAAGCGACTTGCCGCCAATCATCCGTACGCGAACCCAGTTGTAGGGGGTGTTCGGATCGTGGGTGTAGGGAACTTCTTTTTCGTCTACCCACTGGTTGGCGTTGTACTCGTTTGCCTGCAGGACGTGAGGTAATCTGCCGGGCTGGCCGAA
>JAOAPQ010000069.1 GCA_025462965.1 Bryobacterales bacterium | reverse complement strand
GAAGCAGACGCGCGCAAGGTGTTGAGCGACTCCCGTCTCAGCGCGCACTGTTACATCAGGCGCGCGGCAAGTGACGATCGGTTCATCAATTCTGTCGATCCGAACTGGAGCGGGGCTCTGCCCGCGCTGTTCCTCTATGACCGGTCCGGCCGCCTGGCTCAATCGTTTACCGGCGAGGTCGATATGGAAAAGCTCGAGATGGCCATTCGCAAGCTGCTGTGATCCGGATCACGAGTCTTCCTTTTCGGACGATTGCCTCTTCCGGCGGATCTCCTCCAACCGTTCGGCAATGCGCTTTTCCATGCCGCGGCCAGAGGGTATGTAGTACTCCCGCCCGGCAAGCGAGGGCGGCAGACATTCCATTTCGTTCACTGCATCCTCGAACTGGTGGGCATGCTGATAACCCGCGCCGTATCCCCATGCCTTCATGGATTTCGTAACCGCGTTCCTCAACTGCATGGGAACCGGCTCGGCGACCCTGGTCTGCACATCGCGGGTCGCGTCTCCAAGCGCTTTGTACGATGCATCCGATTTCGGAGCGACCGCAAGATAGATCGCTGCCTGAGCAAGCGCGAGGTCGCCTTCCGGGATACCGAGAAAATGAACAGCCTGCATCGCGGCGATGCACTGCTCGAGCGCGCGCGGATCGGCAAGGCCGATATCCTCAATGGCCATGCGAACGATGCGGCGGGCGATATACATGCGGTCCTCACCGGCCTCGAGCATGCGGGCTAGCCAATACAGAGCGGCCTGCGGATCGCTCGACCGGACGGATTTGTGCAGCGCGGAAATGATGTTGTAGTGCTCTTCGCCGGATTTGTCGTAGAGCAACGTCTTGCGCTGAGTGGCGTCTTCCACCGCTTGCGACGAAAGAGCTTCGCCGGGCCGGGTAGCGGCCGCCGCCGCTTCCAGCGTGTTGTAGGCCACCCGCGCATCGCCGTTCGCGAGAATCGCAATCTGCTCCAGCAGGTCGTCGCTCGCGGTCAGTCGCAGATCGCCCAAGCCGCGCTCGCTATCCACTAAGGCGCGGCGCAGGAGCGTCATTACTTCGGGAACGGTAAGGGCCCTCAGGGCGAAGACTTTGGATCGTGACAACAACGCGGCGTTCACTTCGAACGAAGGATTTTCCGTAGTGGCGCCGATCAGGACGATATCCCCACGCTCGACATAAGGCAAAAAAGCATCCTGCTGCGCCCGGTTGAAGCGGTGGATTTCATCGACAAACAGAATGGTGCGGCGCCCGAGCTTGCGGATTCGCTCCGCGTCGGCCATGACGGCTTTGATCTCCTTAATGCCCGAAAGGACTGCGCTGAAGGGCAGGAACTCGCATCGGGAGAGGCGGGCGATGACGCGCGCGAGCGTGGTCTTCCCCACGCCGGGCGGGCCCCAAAGGATAAGGGAAGTCATCTCGTCGCGCTCAATCTGGTTGCGCAGGGGCTTGCCCGGGCCAAGGACGTGTTCCTGGCCCACGTAGTCGTCGAGCGTGGTGGGCCGCATGCGCTCGGCAAGAGGCCGTTTCTTGTCGACAGACGGCGGTTCGGAATGGAGGGGCGAAGAATCGAAGAGGCTCACGCGACGGCGCTCCTTTGCCGGTGCGCTTCATATAACAGTATGGCGGCGGCGATGCCGGCGTTGAGCGATTCCACACCGGCGGTCGGGATACTAACCGGCAGGGCCAGCGACCGGAAATCTTGGCTCACTCCCCGCCCTTCATTGCCGATCACCAGAGCGCAGGGAACCCGAAAATCGGCTTCGGAAACAAGCTGCGGCCGCCCGGCCGAACCGCAGGGCATCGCGGCATAGACTGCCAGCCGGTTCCGCTCAAGAGCGGCGCGGGCCAATACGGGATCCAGAGCGGCAATGAAGGGCAGGCGAAAGAGAGAACCAGCCGATGCGCGCAACGTTTTGGCGTTGAATGGGCTGGCTGAGCCTTTCACGAAGATTACACCGGACGCGCCGAACGCTTCCGCGGCGCGCACGATGGCGCCCGCATTTCCGGGGTCCTGCACGGCGTCCAGGACCACCAGAAGACTTCGTTCATGGAACAGGCGGTCAATGGGCCAGGAGTCGAGTTCGACGAGCGCGACGACCCCTTGGGATGTCTCCGTGCCCGAAACCGACTGAAATAGCTTATCCGGCACCAGCGCGACCTCCTGCTCCGGTACGTCGCGCAAGACCTGCTCCAGCGCGCCGCGCGCCGATTCGGCCGCCAGCACCGCCGGGACGCGGCGTTCGCTCGCGAGGGCTTCACGCAAGAGATGGAAAGATTCGGCGGCGCAATAGCCCTGGTCCGTCAGCCCGCCGCGCAGGATGGCTCGCCGCACATCTTTCAACAGGGGATTCGACGGACTCGAAATAGAGCGGAATACGGGCACTGGTTTCTTTTACAATGTTGAGATCAGAATAACGCAGAGCAAAGTAATCGCCGTGCTTTTCGCCGGCGTCACGCTGGTTATCCTGTTTTACCTGGTCTCTTTGTCCATCCGGATCGGGCGGCAATCGACGGGAGACGAGGCTCAGAAGGCCGACGTGATCATCGTCATGGGAGCGGCTGAGTATAGCGGCAAACCTTCCCCGGTTTTGCGCGCGAGGCTCGATCATGCGCTCGAGCTTTGGAAGGAGCAGATGGCTCCATTGGTCATGACCACCGGCGGCCCCGGGGGCGATCCGATTTTCACAGAAGCCGCCGTGGGCAGATCTTACCTGATGGACCGGGGTGTGCCGCCCACGGCAATCATAACGGAATCAGAGGGTGAGACGACCATGTACTCAATTTCCGCGGCCGCGGAGATCATGACCCGCATGAATTTGCGCACCTGCATTCTCGTGAGCGACGGATATCATATCTTTCGCGCAAAAAGAATGATGCAGTACGAGGGAATACGCGTCTATGGCTCGCCCAGGCAGGCTTCGCATCAGAGCGGAAAACGAGAATGGGGATTATATTTCCGACAGGCGGTAGGATACGCGCTTTGGAAAGTCGGAATAACCGTCTAAATAGTATCCAAAAGTACTTATCTTTCGGCGGGTTTTAATATACAACTTTGTTTGGACGCCTGATTGCGAAGGACCCAACCGCCGTATGTCACTGTGTGAACAAACGGGGTCCAGTGGATTCAGGGTTACGGGCAGGCTGAGGTCACAAAGGAGAAGAGGTAAGACGACATGGAAAAACTGAATAGCTTAGATGTTCGCGCGCGTTCGCGCCGGGAATTTTTCGCCAACGCCGCTGCGGTTCTGGCCACCGCCGGCGTGGTGGCCAAGCTTGAAGCCCAGACCACTGGGGGTGGAGATCTTGATATCCTCAACTTCGCCCTTCGGCTCGAAAGGCTGGAGGCTGCATTTTACACCCAGGGGCTGGCCAAATTCGGGCCGACGGACTTTGCGAATGCGGCTTTCGCAAAAGCGCTGACGTCCGGCCAGGTGGCAAATGCGTACACTTACTTTCAAGCGATTAAGCAGCAAGAAATGACGCACGTGGCCCAGATATCGGGCCTTATTCAGCAGATGGGCGGAACCCTCGTGGCGCCGGATTGTTACGCTTTCTCACTTTATGGACCGGACTTGACGACGTTCAAGACGGCCGATAGCTTCGTGGCAACCGCCATGCTGCTCGAGAACACCGGCGTGATGGCCTATGACGGCGCGATCGCTCTGATAACGGCTGCGAACCTGCGTACGGCAGCGGCGACCATCGCGACTGTGGAAGCGCGACATTCCGCCTATCTGAATGAGCTAAACGGACAAAGTCCCTTCCCGGCGGCCTTCGATACCGCGGCCACAGCCTCGGACATTCTGACAGCGGCCTCGAAATTCATCGCGAACTGCGGAATTTTCCCGCCGAACGCCGTCGCGAATCCGAAGAATGCCACGGCCCGCGCGCAGGGTTTCCAGCTCGACGCATCGACATCGACCACCGCCTCCGGAGGACCGGTCACGAGCTATCTCTGGCAGCCGGTGCTGGGAACGAACGCAAAGTTGAGCGATCCGAACATCGCGAAGCCCACGGTCACATTCAATTCCGGCCCTGGGTTATACAATTTTGTATTACTTGTGACGGATCCTTCCGGGAACAACTCGACGGATACTACGACGATCAACTATCAGGGGTCGTAGGTGTTCAAGGGGCGGACCGGAGGGCCGCCCCTTGTTCTTTCTCCGGATTACAGCTTCAGTAGTTCGCGGAGCCGTCGTGTCTGCACCCGGCTCACCGGAACCTCAGAGTTCTTCTTATCACTCATTCGGATTTGATACCCGGATTTGAACCACGGCACAACTTCGCGGATCTGGTGAATATTGACAACGAACGAGCGGTGCGCGCGCCAGAAGGTATCGGGGTCGAGATTTGCCTGCAGATCTTCGAGGGTCTTGTAGTTCGATTGACCCTCCACGGTGGCCGTCACCAGCGTAATCACGCCATTTTCAATGGTGGCGTAGATCAGGTCGCTCGCATCGACGATGAGGTTGCGGGCGCCGCTTCGCACGAGCAGCTTCGAGTGCGGGGCCGGAGATTTGGACGCGAGAGACTTCTCCTCCAAAGGATTAAGCTCCTGAGCATTTCTCTCCTGCACGGAACGCTGGGCGCGATCTATTGTTTCCGCGAGCCGGTTCTTATCCACCGGCTTCAGAACATAGTCAAGCGCTTCCAGACGAAACGCTTCCACGGCATATTGCTCGAAAGCGGTAGAAAAAATAAAATAAGGAAGAAAATCGGGCTGACGCTCTCGAAGTTTTCTGACGACGCCCAAGCCATCCAGACCGGGCATCTGGACGTCGAGGAAGGCAATGTCGGGTTCCAATTTCTCGATGAGGCCAAGGGCTTCGAGGCCGTTGCGGCCGGTTGCCAGGACCTCGATTTCGGGAAAATCCTTGAGAAGAAAGACGAGTTCCTCGGAGGCGAGTTGCTCGTCGTCCACGATGATAGCGCTCAAAGTAGCCGTCGCGCGCTCCCGCATCGAATTGTTATGATAGCAGATTGTTGCACTTGGGCCTGCCTCAGCGGTAACATCCGATTTCGCATCCAAATTTAGGAGAAGGTAAGTTTGTCTCAGAATCAAAGCAGCAAAATCGCGCCGGCCGAGGGCAAGCTGGGCGTTTTGATACCCGGCATGGGTGCCGTCAGTACCACTCTGATTGCGGGCGTCGAGGCGATTAAACGAGGAATATCGGCTCCCATCGGCTCCGTCACCCAGATGGGGACGATTCGGCTGGGTAAGCGGACGGATAATAACACTCCGCGAATCAAAGATTTCGCTCCGCTGGCTAAACTGGATGAGATTTCGTTCGGCTGCTGGGACATTTACGAGGACAACGCCTACCAGGCGGCCGTGCATGCGGGTGTCCTGGACAAGAGCACCCTGGAGCAGGTTCGCGAGCCTCTTGAGGCCATCAAGCCCATGAGCGCCGTGTTCGACAACGAATACGTGAAGCGCATCGACGGCCCGAACAAGAAGCCGAAGGGGTCAAAGCGCGACCATGCCGAGATGCTGATGGAGGACATCCGCCAGTTTAAGGAAAAGTCGGGCGCCTCGCGGCTCTCGATGATCTGGTGCGGTTCCACCGAGGTGTTCCACCGGCCCGCGGCGGTACACGCAACGCTGAAAGATTTCGAGTGCGGGCTCCAAAAGAGCGACCCTGAGATCTCACCCAGCCAGATTTACGCCTACGCGGCCCTCAAGATGGGTGTCCCCTACGCCAACGGAGCCCCACACTTGTGCGTCGATGCTCCCGCTCTGGTGGAACTCGCGAAAGAACGGCAGGTGCCGATCTCCGGCAAGGATTTCAAGACCGGACAAACGCTGATTAAGACTATTCTGGCTCCGGGGCTGAAGTCACGCATGCTCGGAATGTCGGGATGGTTCTCCACGAATATCCTGGGAAACCGCGACGGCGAAGTGCTTGACGATCCGGGTTCGTTCAAATCAAAGGAAGAAAGCAAGCTCTCGGCGCTGGAATATATCCTTCAGCCGGAACTCTACCCTGAATTGTACAAAGACCTGTATCACAAAGTCCGGATCAATTACTATCCGCCGCGGGGCGACGCGAAGGAAGGTTGGGACAACATCGACATCTTCGGATGGATGGGCTATCCGATGCAGATCAAGGTGGATTTCCTTTGCCGCGATTCCATTCTGGCCGCGCCGCTGGTACTGGACCTGGTCCTGTTCATGGACCTGGCGCAGCGCGCCGGCATGCGCGGGATTCAGGAGTGGCTCTCTTTTTATTTCAAGGCGCCGATGACCGCGCCGGGTCTATACCCCGAGCACGACCTGTTTATTCAATTGATGAAAATGAAGAACACGTTGCGCTGGATGATGGGCGAAGAGCTCATTACTCATCTAGGGATGGAATACTACGACTAACTGGGCTGGTTACTTAACGGCATGAAAGTTCTGGTAATCGGCGGGACGGCCTTCATCGGCCGGTTCCTGGTCGCTGAATTGGTCAAAGCGGGTCACGACGTCACCATTCTGCACCGCAAGCCGAAACATACATTTGGGAAGCGCGTCGACAACCTTGTGGCCGACCGCAACAATCCGGAAGCGATGAGGCACGCCCTCGAAGGCCGCCGGTTCGAAGTGATCTTCGACAACGCCTACGACTGGGAGCGGGGGACGACGGCAGCCCACATTGACGGGACCGTGCAGGCATTGGGCGATCGCGTTTCGCGGTACATCTTCATGTCGAGCATCGCGGCTTACGGCGACGGCTTGAATCACTACGAGGATGATGCGCTGGCGCCCGACGACCACCCGGATCCCTACGTCCGCAATAAGGCCATGACCGAGCGGATGCTCTTCCGTCTCCGCCAGCGGACCGGTTTTCCGGTAGTCACATTCCGGCCGCCTTTCATCTATGGGCCCGAGAACCCGTTCTACCGCGAGGCATTCTTTTGGGACCGCATGCGGGCCGGACGTCCGCTGATCCTGCCGGGCGACGGCGGGCGGCTGATGCAGTTCGTGTACATCAAAGATCTGGTCACGGCACTGATGAAATCCATGACCGATCCGGCCGCTCTGGGCGAAGCTTTCAACATCGGAAACGAACGCCCGGTTACCCAGTTGGAACTGCTGCAAGCGCTCGCGAAGGCTGCCAAGAAGAAGCTGAACTTCGTCAAAGTGTCGCGAGACAGAATCATCGAGGCGGGCGGAAATCCAATGGGCGATCCCGCTTACTTCGGTGTCTACTTCGACATGCCGCCGATTACGGAAGCAATGGGTAAGCTGAAGCGGGTGCTGAAGCTGGTTCCCACTCCTTTCGATACGGGGCTGCGCGAGACCTATCTTTGGTATCAGCGGCATAGGAAGACAGCCAAGCTCAATACCGAGTTCGAAGACAAGTTGATCGAGCTCGCCCAGAGCGGCCTCGCGACCAGCGTTGAGATTTAGCAGCCACCGATGAACGGAGATGAACGCGGATGGGGCAAAGCGATACTTTGTTTTCCATCGGTGTTCATCTACGTTAATCGGCGGCCCACATTTTCATGAAAGGCAAGATCGCCCTCGAAGAGCATTTCGGCATTCCTTCGTTCGGCGAGTATGCCTCCGATCTCGCGGCCGGACTTGACCAAACCATCATGCGGGAGAGGCTGCTGGATGTTACCGGGCGCCGTCTCCGCGAAATGGACGAACACGGGATTGAGTTGGCTGTTCTCTCACTCACGGCGCAGGGGGCGCAGGCCGAGCCCGATGCTAAACGCGCCGTCGAGCGGGCACGGGAAGCGAACGATTTTCTGGCGCAGGAGATTGTCGCCAAACACCCGGAACGGTTTGCCGGGTTCGCCTCGGTCGCGCTACAGGATCCAATTGCGGCCGGCGATGAACTGAAGAGGGCGGTCACGCAACTCGGATTCAAGGGCGCGATGGTGAACGGCTACTCCAATGTAGTTGATCGCGATACCGGCGAGTATTACGACCTTCCCAAGTTCTTCCCGTTCTGGGAGCGAGTCGAGACGGTCGGGGTGCCAGTGTATCTGCATCCGCGCGATCCCCTTCCGAGCCAACAGTTGATTTACGAGGGCCACCCGGCCCTGCTCGGCCCCGCATGGGCATGGGGAGTGGAAACGGCGACTCACGCCCTGCGGCTGATCCTGGGCGGTGTCTTCGACCGTTTTCCTGGAGTGAACGTGATTTTGGGGCACATGGGCGAGATGCTCCCGTTCGCCATTTCGCGCGTAGAGCAGCGCGTGGCGGCGTTTCCCGAAACGAGCAAACTGCGCAGGCCCGTGAGCCGGTACCTTCAGGACAACTTCTACATCACCACAAGCGGCAACTTCCGGACGCAGGCGCTTCTCAATACAATGTTGGAGGTGGGCTGCGACCGGATTCTGTTCGCAGTGGATTACCCCTATGAAGAGATGGGGACAGCTTCCGGGTGGTTCGATTCTTGCCCGATCAGCGAAGCGGACCGTCGCAAAATCGGCCGGACCAATGCCGCGCGATTGCTCAAACTGGACGTGCCGGATTAGTTTGGCGATATCATCATTACGGACATGCACCATTCCTTCATCTCTGTTCCACTTATACTCGGTCTTTCCGTCATGATGGCTCCTTCGGCCGATCAATCTCCCGGCAGATTGCTGGTCGCCAACAAGGCGGAGCAGACGCTGGGCATTGTCGATCCGCAATCCGGACGTCAGCTGGCGACCGTTCCCGAGGGCGGAATCACGGGCCACGAACTGATCGCTTCGCCCGACGGAAAGGTCGCTTACGTCCCGATTTACGGGAGCTCCGGAGTGGGAAAGCCGGGGACCGACGGCAGTAACATGGTCGTGATCGACCTCTCCACGCACAAAGTAACGGGCAACCTGGACTTCGGACGCGGCGTGCGCCCGCATTGCCCGCTGTTCGGGCCGAAGGACGGGATGCTCTACGTGACCACCGAGCTCGATAAGACCATCAGCGTGATCGATCCGCATTCGCTGAAGATCGTGGGCACGATTCCCACGGGCCAGGCGGAGTCTCATATGCTGGCGATCTCCCACGATGGCCGCCGAGGCTACACCGCGAACGTCGGACCTGGAACCGTTTCCGTACTCGACATGCAGCAACGGAAGACCATCACAATCATTCCGATATCCGGGAACACACAGCGCATATCGGTCTCGCCGGACGACAAGATGGTGTTCACGTCGGACCAGGTGAAGCCGCAGCTTGCGGTCATCGATACATCGACCAACAAAGTAAAGACCTGGGTACCTTTGCCCTCAGCCGGTTACGGCACCGATGCCACGCCCGACGGCCGCTGGCTTGTAATCGCCATGCCCAAGACCAACCAGGTCGCGGTTGTGGATCTCAAGACCATGAAGGTGGCCCACACGATCGACGTTCCGAAGGCTCCCCAGGAGGTCCTGGTGCGGCCCGACGGCAAGGTCGCGTATGTCTCCTGCGATGCGAGCAACCAGGTTGCGGCCATCGGCACCTCGGACTGGAAGGTGCAGAAGCTGATCGATACCGGCAAGGGCGCGGACGGCCTGGCCTGGGCATCCCGCTAAAAATTAGTCTAGAATCACAACAGTAGCTGCTGAGCCAGAGCCGACGCACATTCTCCGTGGAACGCGCATCGTGCCCGCCCGCGCTCGCAGACGAATTTTTTGTCTGAAATTTTAGCCAAGGAGAAGAATGTCTAACGAACTGCAAGATTTCCTCAGCCTCACGTATTCGGAATTGGAAGAACTGAACCTGCAGGCCAAAGAAGAGAGAAGCAAGCGCGTTCCGATGGAAAAAATCCAGGAAGAACGGCTCAGGTATCTCACCGACGAAAAGCGTATCAAGGCCGTAAGTGTTCTGTTCAGCGACCTGGAAGGGCGGCTGCACATGCTTGATTACGACAAGAAGTTCCTTGTCAAGAGCTGGGACAACCTGACCTTCGACGGATCGTCCATCCGGGGCTTCACGGCCCAGCGTGAGAGCGACTTGCGGCTCAGCATGGACTGGTCATCTTTCTACTGGGCTCCGGCCGATATCTTCGGCGCAGGCAAAGTGCTGGTGTTCGGCGAAGTCATCGACAAAGACGGTTCTCCCTACAGCGCGGATATCCGGGGCGTGCTCAAAGCCTACGCCAAGCGGTTGTATGATACCAACGGTTATACGCTCAACGCCGCGAATGAGATCGAGGGCTTCCTGTTCAAGGGTGTGGACGCGGAACGGCGCTATCACGAGACCGGCGGCTTCGAATACGTGAACACCGGCGGCTACTATCATTCGCTGCCCGGAGACCCGTTGCGCCTGTTCATCGACACCGCCTCTGAAGTGCAGCGGGCGATGGGCTTCCAGAACGAAAAGGACCACCCGGAAGTGGCGCCCTCGCAGTTTGAAATCAACTACGGCTATTCCGAAGTGGTGGCGGCCGCGGACCAGATCCAGCTCTATAAACTGATCTGCCGCCAGGTTGCCACGAAGATGGGCGTCAGCGCGAGCTTCCTGCCGAAACCCGTTGTGGGCGTCAACGGAAACGGCATGCACACCAACGTTTCCATCAGCAAGAACGGCAAGAACATGATGTGGGATCCGAAGGGCGAAGAGAAGGTCAGCAAATTCGGCTGGCAGTTCGTCGATCGCATCCTCACTCACGGCAACGATATTTGCCTTCTGTTAAACGCGAGCGTCAATGCTTATCGCCGGCTCGATCCTCACTTCGAAGCACCGAACCAGATCAAGGCTTCGGCAGTTGACCGCGGCTCCATGATTCGAATTCCGATCGGCAACGAGCGCAGCGCGCGTGTGGAAGTGCGCTCGGTGGCTCCCGACGCGAATCCGTATCTGGTGATGCTCTCAGTCTTCCAGACGGGGATCGAAGGAGATACCGCGAAGGTAAAGAACCTGCGCTCGGCGGACCGGTACCTTCCGGACAACATTTACGACGCACTCGAGAATTTCCGCAACGCGGAGTGGACCACGAAGCTGCTCGGTGAGGACGTGAAGAACCGCTACGCGGATTTGAAGCAGGGTTCGGCGGACCGCTGCTCCCGGCTGCTTGGCACCTTCGTCAAGACACCGGAAGTTCAGTACCATCACGAGGTTTACAACCAGTTCCTCTGGAACCGCTTCTAACGGAATGTGCGGCAGGCGGTCGCGTTCCGATCGCCTGCCGGTTTATCCTAGGGAACAATGCGCAGAGCTCTTGCTTTGTTTCTTCTGATAGCCCCAATCGCGTCCGCACAACGCAACGGCACACGCACAGCGCCTGACGCGCCTCCCGCCAACCCGATCGGCGTCCCTTATATACGCGAGAACTACACCAAGTTCGAATACCGCGTTCCCATGCGCGACGGCGTGAAGCTCTTCACCGCCGTCTATGTGCCGAAGGATGCCGCTTCGGACGCACGCACATATCCGATCATGATGACGCGCACTCCCTACAGCGTGCGCCCATACGGAGCCGACCAGTATCCCGCCTCGCTCGGTCCTTCCGAGTTCTTCACGCGCGAGAAGTTCATCTTCGTTTACCAGGATGTTCGCGGCCGCAACATGAGCGAAGGCGAGTATGTCCCCATGCGGCCCTACAAGCCGGTGAAGAGCGGTCCGACGGATATTGACGAAAGTACGGACGCGTTCGACAGCATCGCGTGGCTCGTCAAGAATGTGCCTGGCAATACCGGCAAGGTGGGCATCTGGGGGATATCCCAGCCCGGCTTCTACGCCAGCGCCGCGATGATCGACGCCCACCCGGCGCTGGTAGCCGTGTCTCCCCAGGCGCCCGTCACGGACTACTACCTGGGCGACGATTCGTACCACAACGGCGCGTTCATGCTGGCCCACCGCTTCAGCTTCTACCAGGGTTTCAAGCTGCGCGAAGGCGATCCCACGCCCCCGCCAACGCAAGCCCTGCCGTTCGACTACGGCACACCGGATGGCTATGAGTTCTACCTGAACATGGGCTCGCTCGCTAATGCCGACGAAAAATATTTTCTACACAAGCACGCACTTTGGACCCTGAACGTTCAGCACTGGACCTATGACGACGTGTGGCAATCGCGAGCCATCTGGCGGCATCTGCACAACATCAAGCCGGCAGTGATGCTGGTGGGCGGCTGGTTCGATCAGGAAGACCTGCAAGGGCCGCTGCGCCAGTTTCAGTCGATGGAGAAGAATTCAGCGGCGACGCCAGACATGATCGTGATGGGTCCGTGGATTCACGGCGGCTTTTCGCGCGGAGACGGCGATCGCGTAGGCAACGTGAGTTTCGGCTCCAAGACAGGCCTCTATTTCCGCGAACACATCGAATTTCCATTTTTTCTTCATCATTTGAAAGCCAAGGGCGATGGCCGGTTCCCGAAGGCTTATATGTTTCAGACCGGCATGAACGAATGGCGGCGCTTCGATTCATGGCCTCCGCGCGAAATGAAACCGGCTGCCATCTATCTGGATGCGAAGGGTAAGCTGGCGTGGCAGCAGCCGCAGACCGCGGGCTTCGACGAATACCTCTCCGATCCGAGCAAGCCGGTCCCGTACATCGGCCACGTGCTGATGGGTGTACGCAACGACTACATGACCGAAGACCAGCGCTTTGCCGCCACGCGTCCCGATGTCGTGGTGTACAAGACTGAGCCGCTCGATCACGATGTGACGGTCATGGGGCCGGTCTCCGTGGATCTGAAGGTCTCGACGACCGGGACGGATTCCGATTTCGACGTGAAGCTCATCGACGTGTACCCGGGCGATTACCCGGATTACGACGCGCCCGCCGCCACGCCCGGCGTGCCCGCAGCCCTCGCGGCCCGCAGCCAGCCCGCGAACGTCATCCATCTCGGAGGCTACCAGCAGCTGGTGCGCGGCGAGCCGTTCCGCGGCAAGTTTCGCAAGGGGTTTGAAAGACCCGTGGCCTTCGAGTCCGGTAAGCCGGACCGAATCGCTTACCGCATGCCCGACGTCTGCCATACCTTCCGCGCGGGCCATCGGATTATGGTGCAGATTCAGAGCTCCTGGTTTCCCCTGACGGATCGCAATCCACAGAAGTTCATGGACATTCCGAACGCGCTCTCGACGGATTTCGTGAAGGCAACCGAACGTGTCTATTTCGGCGGAGCGGATGGCTCGCGCATCGAGCTACTGATTCAGTAAGGAGGAGTTCGCCGGTTCGACATGCAGGCCACTAAAGTACGAATTCGGGAGTTTCTGGAGCACCTGTCCAGCTATCTGGAATCGAAAACACCGGTCGCCATCACTCGGCATGGCGCAACGATCCGGATCTTTGTCCCGATCAAGCCCAAGCCTAGTCAAGCTGATCTGGAGGTCTTTCGCATTGCCGGCGAAAGAGTGCAGGAACTAATCGCAGCCGCGGGAACGACCGAGGACGAGGTCCTGGAGGACTTCAAGAGGCTGCGTCGCGAGCGCCGGATGTCGAAGAGCTAACGTGCTGGTACTCGATGCGAATATTTTGATTCGCGCGGTGCTGGGAACGCGAGTGCCCTTCCTACTCCGTAAGTACACGGAGCGACGCGAGTTGGGCGCCGATAGGCTCGTCCGTTTCCTGTGCCGCAGCGGCCCGGCAAGGGCGATTCAATAAACGCATCAGGCGCAAGCTGTTACACTTGAAATACCCTGAATCGCCTCGCGCCGCGATCCCTTGAAGGCCATGTTTCGACCTCGCGCTGAAATGAGATCGCCAGATCTCGGGAGAATTCGATGACGGGAATTATCAAAGCCTACGACTCCGCCGCCAAGTCCGGGTGGATCGAAGCGGAAACCGGGGAGAGTGTGTTTTTCGAAGCCGCTTCGGTGGTTGCCTACGATCAACCGGCGTTGAGCGCGCATCGCGTCGTGTCGTTCGAATTGCGACCGGGGCGGCGTCCGATAGCGTCCAACATCAGCCTGAGTTACCAACACGCTCAGCGAACCCCGCAGGCGAGCCGCGGGGGCGAAGTGGTTTTTCGCTATGTCGGCTTCCACCAGGACAAGGCCCTCCGCGTATTTCGATTCGAGAAGATCTGCCCTGGCGAGGAAACCCGCACCCATAACGTGAGCACGGATATGACGCTATTCGCGAAATACAGGCTCGCGATCCAGGACGCGCCCTCGCTCTGTTCGCAGCTCTTGTTGAAACCCGCCGAGGCGGATCATTCGGAACATTCGCTCACCGAAGCCGACTTGATCGCGCACGCCGCCGCCCGCGTTGTTCCGGTGAAGAGACAAGTCCAGCGGCGGAAGGTAGCCCCCAGTTCCCTGCCCGCCTGGAACACCATTACAAAATAGCCGGGCGTCGCCCGAAGCAGATGCCAGGTCGATTCGTCGCGCAGGGCGATCAGCTATGCTGTGACATGCGTACAGCGGTCTTATCATCTCTCCTACTTCTTGCTTCCACCGCGATAGCTCAGACACCCGCCACGGGCGTCACTTCCATCCGGGAAAACTACACCAAGTACGAGTACCGCATTCCCATGCGCGACGGCGTCAAGCTCTTCACGGCGGTATACGTCCCGAAAGACGTTGCTTCCGACGCGCGGACGTACCCCATGATGATGATGCGCACTCCATACAGCGTTCGTCCCTATGGCGAGGATCAATACCCTACCGGGCTCGGCCCATCCGAATTCTTCGCGCGCGAAAAATTTATCTTCGTGTACCAGGACGTGCGCGGCCGCTACATGAGCGAAGGCGAGCACATACCCATCCGCCCGTTCAACCCGAACAAGAAAACCAACCAGGACGTGGACGAGAGCAGCGACACTTACGACTCCATCGATTGGCTCGTGAAACACGTACCCGGGAACACGGCGAAAGTCGGAGTGTGGGGCATCTCGCAGCCCGGATTCTACGCTACGGCGGCGATGCTCTCGGGCCATCCTGCGCTGGTGGCCGCGTCCCCTCAGGCGCCGGTCACAGACTATTACCTGGGCGACGACGTCTTCCACAACGGCGCCTTTATGTTGGCCGCGAACTTCGGATTTTATCTGGGCTT
Source organism: Bryobacterales bacterium (assembly GCA_025462965.1). Classification (GTDB taxonomy): domain Bacteria; phylum Acidobacteriota; class Terriglobia; order Bryobacterales; family Bryobacteraceae; genus JALYXI01. Next base: position 3,720 of record JAOAPQ010000069.1, on the reverse strand, counting down.
TCATCCGCGTGAGGGCGACCCGGCGCCTCCGCCGCAAGCTTTGCCGTTCGATCCGGGCACACCCGACGGCTATGATTTCTACCTGGGCATGGGTCCGCTCGCCAACAGCGAAGAGCGATACTTCAAACACAAGAACCCATGGTGGACCGAAGACGTCACCAACACCACCTACAACGAATACTGGCAATCGCGCTCGATCTGGAAGCACTTGAAATCAATCAAGCCAGCCGCGATGGTGGTTGGCGGCTGGTTCGACGCCGAAGATCTGCAAGGGCCCCTCCGCGTTTTCGATGCGATGGAGAGGAATTCCCCGCCCGCGACAGACATGCTGGTGATGGGCCCCTGGACGCACGGCGGCTTCGCGCGCGGCGACGGCGATCGCGTGGGCAACGTCACTTTCGGCTCTAAGACCTCGGCCTACTTCCGCGAGCACATCGAGTTTCCGTTCTTCCTTCACGAGCTCAAGGGGAAGGGCGATGGAAACTTCCCGCGCGCGTGGGTCTTCGAGACTGGCACGAACCAGTGGCGGCGCTTCAGTGCCTGGCCGCCGAAGGATGCCCGGCTCCAAACCCTTTTTCTCGACGCGAAAGGAAAGCTTGCTACGGCACAACCAGCCGCTTCCGCTTATGACGAGTATCTGTCGGACCCGAACAAACCGGTACCCTACATCGGACACGTGCTGATGGGTATGCGCTTCGACTACATGACGGAAGACCAACGCTTCGCCGCGACGCGTCCGGACGTGCTGGTTTACAAGACGGATCCGCTGGACCACGACCTGAACATCGCGGGACCGGTTTCCGTCGATTTGAAAGTATCCACGACCGCTACGGATTCCGATTTCGTCGTGAAGCTCATCGACATCTATCCCGGCGATTACCCGGACTACGATGCACCGCCCGCAAATTTGCCACCAGCGGCGAACCTTATACGAATCGGGGGCTACCAACAGCTTGTGCGCGGCGAGCCCTTCCGCGGGAAGTTCCGCAAGAGTTTTGAAAAGCCTCTGGCGTTTGAGCCCGGCAAGCCCGATCGCGTCACCTTCCGCATGCCCGACGTCTGCCACACATTTCGCCCGGGTCATCGCGTGATGGTGCAGATACAAAGCTCATGGTTTCCCCTAACCGATCGCAACCCGCAAACTTTCACCGATATCCCGAACGCGCGGCCCGGGGATTTCGTGAAAGCCACACAGCACGTCTATCTCGGCGGAGCGGACGGCTCGCGAATTCAGATTTCCGTGCTCAATCAGACGCTCTGATACACTCCGGTGTGTGATCCCTCCTCGTCTTCCTAACGGTCGCGCAAGCCGCACACGCGGAAGATTCGTTACCCTGATCGCGCTGGCGTTTGTGCTTCTGATCGGCGCACGCTGGGCGGCATCGTTGGCCATCGAGTACGAATGGTGGAAAGAACTCGGACAGCTCGAGACGTGGTTCGATCTTTACCTCTACGCGTTCGCACCCCTTGCCGGAGCGACTCTCGTTGCGTTTCTGACGCTTTGGGCGGCGCACTCCATGGCCTTGCGGTTCGCCGAAACGCGCCTGCGCGAGCATCGTACGTACTCGTTTCTCACGTCCATCGGGTTGCTGTTCATCGGGTTCCTGATTTCTTCGGCGACACTCGATAACTGGACGGTCGTTCGTTACGCAGGCAGCCGCACTCTGGGTGATGCGCCCGGCGCTTTCCATGATGCCGTATTCGGCCGGCCGCTCTCCTTCTATCTATTCGATCTGCCGTTCTATGACGACCTGCGCCGCTACCTGCTTGCGCTGATGATCGTCTCGATCGCCGTGTACTGGATTGCCGCGCGTGCCTGGCAATTGCGGTACCGATTTCCTGAACTGCGCGATATGCAGCAGATCGACCTCCGCTTCTTACGCCTGACGGGCGCGCTCGAGTCGCGGTTCCTGCGCGGAGCAGTGATCGTCATGCTGCTGGCATTCGCGGCGAAATTCTTCCTCGGCCGATATGACATGGTGCGAAACGACCACGGCTTCATGACCGGAATCGACTACGTGGATGCGAATATTAAGCTGCCGCTGCAATGGCTGCTCATCGCTGCGTGCCTGCTGGCCGCGATGCTGGTTTCGCTGGGCCGGTGGGTGTTCGCCGCCGCGATGATCATTGTACTTCCCATCGAGTTCATTGTTCCGAGGCTCGTTTCCGCTCTTTACGTCAAGCCCAACGAGATCTCGCTCGAGCGCCCCTATATCGATACCCATATCCACGCCACGCGCAGCGCGTACGGGCTCGAGCAGAGTGTCAAGGAGATCGAGTACAAGACGAAACCTGTCGCTTCTCTGGATCCCGTAAAGCACAAGGCTGTGCTGGATAACGTGCGTCTTTGGGATTGGCGGCCGTTCCATGACACCGTCACGCAGCAGCAAGCGCTGCGCACCTACTACGTTTTCAACGACACGGACGTAGATCGCTACACGATCGACGGCGAGTCCCGCGAGGTGCTGCTCACGCCGCGCGAGCTGGATATCCGGCAGCTTCCCGATGCAAGAGCGAGCTGGGTCAATCCGCATTTCATCTATACGCATGGCTACGGCCTGGCGCTTGCACCGGTAAGTAAGGTAACCCCGGAAGGCCGACCGGTTTACCTGATTCAAAACATGCCGCCCGAAATCTCGACCCCGAGTCTGAAATTGACGCGGCCGGAGATTTACTACGGCGAAGTGACGCATGAGCCGATCTTCGTGCGTACGTCACAGGAAGAATTCAACTACCCTTCCGGCAACGACAACAAGAAATCGCGTTACGAGGGCAAGGGCGGCTTTCCTATTTCATCGCTCCCGATGCGGCTGGCAGCCGCCATTCATGAGGGCGACGCCAACATCCTGCTGACCGCTTACCTTACCCCCGAGAGCCGCATGATGATCCACCGGAAGATTCTGGAGCGCGTGCAGGAGCTGGCCGGGTTCCTGACATGGGACAGCGATCCGTACATGGTAATCACACCGGAAGGCCGGCTGGTGTGGATGGTTGACGGCTACACGACCTCGAACGCGCACCCATATTCACGGCCGCTCACGCTCGAAGGCATCGGCGATATCAACTACATCCGCAACTCGGTGAAAGCCACCATCGACGCGTATGACGGCGATACCCGCCTCTATATCTTCGATCCAAAAGATCCCATCATCCTTGCCTATCAGCATCTGTTCCCGGAGCTGTTCCACGCCGCGGCTGAGATGCCCGCCGGGCTGCGTGCCCATGCGAGATATCCCGAGACTCTCTTTCGCGTGCAATCGGAAATCTACCGCACTTATCACATGGTCAATCCGCAAGCCTTCTACAACAAGGAGGATCTTTGGGATCTGGCGCAATACGTCGCGGGGCAGAGCGGAACTCCGCAGCCGGTGACGCCTACCTACGTGGTGGCCTCGCTTCCGGGCCAGGACAAGGCGGAATTTCTTTTGATGACCAGCTTTACTCCACGCACAAAGCAGAATCTCATCGGCGTGATGCTCGCGCGCTGCGACGGACCGAGCCTCGGAGAACTCGATGTGCTCGAACTTTCCAAACAGGAATTGACGCCCGGACCGATGCAGATCGCGGCCAGTATCAATCAGGACCAGAATATTTCCAAGGACCTGACCCTGTGGAACCAGCAGGGGTCCACAGTACTGCGCGGGCAAATGCTGATCCTCCCGGGGGAAAACACCTTCCTGTAGGTTGAGCCGTTGTACCTGCAAGCCTCGGAGGCTCGCA
>JAOAPQ010000614.1 GCA_025462965.1 Bryobacterales bacterium | reverse complement strand
ACGACGTTGATGCCGCGGATGGAAGGGGAGGGCGTCTTCACGAGGTAACCGGTCACCAGAACTGGTGCGCCCGTCAGCGGCTCTATCCACAGTTCCCCTCGAATTAGGCCTGCGCGGTTCCTCTTGGGCGTGATCCGAAATATGTACGCTGCAGTATTTCCGGTATCGACTGCGCCTTCATAACGAAATTTATAGTTCTGCGGAGTAATGATGACCGATGAAAGTGGTAGGTCTTCTGCCTGGCGTTGCGCGACGAGGTAGGGAGCAATCACACGTTCAAATACGATCGAGTCTCCCCGGAGTTCGAGTTTCCCGTAGCGGCTGCGCTCGGATCCGTCTGTCTTGCGGACCGTCAAGATGCTGCCCGCTTTGTCCAGGCCGGGTAGCGATGCCACGATCGCCAGTACCACGGGACCAGATTCGGTGAACGGATCGCGTGCGTGAACCCACGCGATATACCGGGCAAAGGCAGTGCCCTCAGGAGGGGTTGTGGGCTGAACAATCGCGCGATGCTGCGCTAAGACGTTCGCAGGGATCAGCAGTACCAGCAATCCAACAATCGAAAGTACGTTGCGAAAGAGCGACCCCGACCGGTACGGCTTGCAGGTATACGCGATCCGGGCAATTGGAGGAAGGAGACGCCCGATAATCGACTCAACCAACGCCCGCGATTCTGGCGTGGTTGCCACGATTGTCGCCCCATTCCTGCGCCAACGGAGCAGCAGTAGACGCCCTGCGGGATCGATCTCCGTCACAAACGAGAGGTCGACAACGAGCTCTTTCTTGCCGATCACCGCAGCGGCGCTCCTCCAATCCTGTTCAAGTCTCTTCGCGCCTTCTGCGGCCAGAGTGCCGGCCAGTTCGATGCTAAAAGCGGTAGGTCCTTCATGCATGTAGTAACTCAATGCGGGGACTCTCATTTCATTTCCCTGCCAATGTGATTTGCATGTGCAGAACCACGATTCGCGTTCCTGCACAGACAGTCGTTGCATAGTGCGGGCGGTGATGCATCGAGCCGCACGTGCCCAGGGTCCAGCAGCTACCGAATTGCGGGCACTCGGCTCAGCCTACGGTGCGGGAAACCCGAATCCCGAGCCTCTTCATGTGCCCCTGAAGCGTTGAGCGATTCATGCCCAACAGAGCAGCGGCTCCCCTGGGACCCGCCACGAGCCAGTTGGCTTGCTTAAGAGCGGCTAAAATCTGCTGCCGTTCGACGTCTTCGAGTAGGCTCCGCATCTTCCCGCCATCCTCGGACGTGCTTCCACCGTTCGAGGCTTCCGCCGACGGAACGCGAGTCTTCAAGTGGTCCAGCGGTACCTTCAGTACGGGCCCGGTGGACACGATCACGGCCCGCTCGATCACGTTTTGCAGTTCCCGGATATTGCCGGGCCAGTCGTAGCGCACCAGCATATTCATCGTTTCCGAGGGGATCGTTTCGACCCTCCGGTTCATGCGGCGGCTGAACTGCTGAACGAAGTGGCGGACCAGCAACGGAATGTCTTCCCGCCGTTCGCGCAATGGCGGCACGCGGACGGGGAAAACGTTCAAACGGTAGTAAAGGTCGGAGCGAAACTTCTGTTCCGCCACCATCGCGGACAGATCGCGATTCGTCGCTGCGATCAAGCGCGCGTCCGTGCGGAGCGTTCGTGTACTGCCCAGGCGCTCGAATTCGCGCTCTTGTAAAACCCGCAGCAGCTTCGGTTGCAGTTCCAGGGGGATATCGCCGATTTCGTCGAGAAACACCGTGCCGCGATTGGCCAGCTCGAACCTCCCAATACGTTGCGCGATCGCGCCCGTGAACGCCCCCTTTTCGTGTCCGAACAATTCGCTTTCGAGTAGTCCGGTCGGAATCGCTGCACAGTTCAGTTTGACAAAAGCGTTCGACTGGCGCGAACTCAGGTTGTGGATGGCCCGCGCGATGAGCTCTTTGCCCGTGCCTGTTTCGCCGTAAATAAGTACAGTGGAATCGGTGGGCGCGACGACGTCGAGCTGCCCAAGCACGCGCGTCAGGACACCGCTATGGCCGACGATTTCTTCGAATTTCAGCTCGGTCCGAATTTCGTCCTGTAGATAAACTACCTCCTGAGCGAGCTTATCTTTGAGATCGGCAATCTCTCCGTAAGCGAGCGCATTCTCAACCGCAAGCGCGATCTGATTCGCGACCTGACCGAGAAACACGAGGTCCCTTTCGCTAAAAGCGTTCTCCCGGGTGCTGCTGAGGCCGAGAACGCCAAGGACGCGCTCCCGGCTCATGAGAGGCAAGTAGCAAAGCGAATTGATGCCGTCAGCGACGGCCATAGGATTGGACTGGATTTCCGCTTTCGTGGCATTGACGGCACGACCGGTTCGGAACGCCGTCTCCAAACCGGCGGCGATGTCCGCTGTTATTGCAATACCTTCGCGGACCTCGCTCTTACTACCCGGAGAATCAAGCGCGTAAAGGCGCAACTGGCCGGTCTCCGGATCGGGAAAGCTCACGCCGGCGCCGTCGCATTCCATCACGCGGCGGATGCTGGCGGAAATCTCCCGAAGCAATTCCCGCAAGTCCAGCTTTGAGACAACGCGATTTGTCAGATCGAGGAGGAGTTGCAAGCGCTCCTGCGCTTGTTGCGAATCATGGAAGTTGAGAGCGTCGTCCATCGCCAGCGCGATCTGACCCGCGACGAGCGATAGAAACCGGACCTCTTCCGGGGAGTAGGCGTCAGCGATCTGACTCGCGAAAACAAGGCTGCCGAGTTGCCGATGAGCCGTGCTCAAGGGAAGCGCACATAACGAACGTAGTCCCTTTTTAGTGAGCACTTCGATGGTCGTACGGAAGCGCGTCTCCTGGTCGGAGACCTGAATAACGAGCGGTTGCTGGGTCCGATGCACCCACCATGCCGCGGTTTCTTCCTTTGGAATATCTGAGACCACCCGGCCAATCCGCGAATCGTAATCTTCCGAGAAACGCCAGTGAGTCCGATTGCCGGCGTGGTCGAATTGGGCCATTGCATCGAATGGAACTACCTGGCGTAGTTCATCCGCGAGGAGGTCGAATAAGTCCTCCTGGTCCCGGTGAGATCGAATCGCTTCGGCCAGACGGATGAGCGATTCGTACCGGGGCGCAAGCGACTGCTTTGAACACGCTCCGTCCAGCCTGTCTGTCGCTACAAGCATGGTCATGCTATCAGCAATTGTTACACCGACTTGGCCAATTGGATGGAGACGCCGCCCGTCCGGATTCGCTCGATTTTGCGGCATCGCATCGACATAGACGGCCCACACTGCACTGCTCGATTGCTAGCACTATGCTCGGAACCCAGCATTTGCACGCGGAACTCCGAAGGGCCGACTGGGGCATTAAGCTCTTTGGCGCTCAATTGATTACAGGGTTGCGAAAAGCTGGCCTCGCACGTGCGTTTTACTGGACGGATACCGGAACCGACATGTTGAGAATCACAGTTCAGGAGGACGGCGCGCTATGGCGCTTGCAGCTTGCAGGCAGACTCGAGGGGCCCTGGGTCGCCGAAACCGAAAACACCTGGCGCTCGGCGCCGGCTTCCAGTAGACGGGTCGTAATCGACATCAGGGAGGTTACGTGGATAGACCAGGCAGGTCTGCGTCTGCTCCATGCGATGAATCAGGCGGGAGCCCGCTTTGTCGCAACAGGAGTGGCTATGGAGGCTCTCGTCGAGGAAGTTACGGGGAAGCCGGCTCGCCGGAGGCGGGCGTAGAGATCACGTCGACAGCCGCTGTGGAGCCTTCTGTCCGTGGCGGGTGGACGTCGTGAATAGAACAAGCGGACTACACAGGAGACGAATTGACGACTGCATTCAAGAAGAGTGACGTTTGGGCAGCGGTTGTATTGATTCCCGCAGCTTTGGTAGCGGCAGGTTGCACAAGTACAACCTCCGCAGCGGGATCGCCCCCGCCGCCCCAGGTGGAGGTGGCCGCGGTAGAGCAACGCGACGTTCCTATTTATCACGCGTGGATCGGCACGCTGGACGGAATGGTCAACGCGGCCATCAGGGCGCAGGTGACCGGCTATCTGCTCTCGCAGGATTATGCCGAAGGCTCATTCGTGCGAAAGGGCCAACCGTTGTTCAAGATCGATCCGCGGCCCTTTGACGCCGCGCTCGCTCAAGCGGAAGGGCAACTGGCCCAGGCAAGAGGACAGCTTGCCCAGGCCAAGGCGCAGTTGCTGCAGTACGAAGCCCAGCTCGCGCAATCGGTGGCGAATCAGGGAAGAACCCAACTGGACGTAGACCGCTACACGCCGCTCGTAAAACAGCAGGCGATCACGCAGCAGGACCTGGACAACGCCGTACAGAATAACATCGCCAACACAGCCCAGATCGAAGCCTCGAAGGCCAGTGTCGAAACGGCCAAGGCACAGATTGAGGCGAGCGCCGCGGCGGTGCAGGCAGCTCAGGCCGCGGTGGATGCGGCCAAAGTGAATACCGGCTTCACGCACCTTAACTCGCCGATCGATGGGATCGCGGGGGTGGCTCAGGTGCAGGTAGGCAACCTCGTCACTCCCGCCAGTGGAGTGATTACCACGGTTTCGACGCTCGATCCTATTAAGGAGAACTTCATGGTCGGGGAGCAGGAGTATCTGAGCTTGACGCGCGGAGGCGGAAACGATCTGTCAAAAGTGCCGCTCGAGCTGATCCTGGCTGACGAAAGCACCTATCCGCGTAAGGGTAAATTCTCCTTCGCGGATCGCCAGGTGAGTCAGAATACCGGCGCGATCCAGTTGACGGGGCTCTTCCCGAATCCCGGGAACAGACTGCGGCCGGGCCAATACGGCAAGGTCCGCGCAGCCGTTGGGACCACCACGCGCGCGCTGCTCATTCCGCAGCGCGCAGTGACGGAGCTGCAAGGCGGTTATCAGGTCGCCGTCGTGGACAGCGCAAACAAAATCGGAATCCGGAACGTGAAACTCGGCGACCGGATCGGCTCGACGTGGATCGTGGCTGAAGGGCTAAAAGCGGGCGAGCGCGTGGTGGCTGAGGGCGCGCAGAACGCTCGTCCCGGCATGCAAGTCAGCCCGAAGCCATTCGTGGAGGGCAAGTGAGATGTCTAAATTCTTCATCAACCGGCCGATCGTAGCAATCGTCATCTCGATTCTGACGGTGATTGTGGGCGCAGTCAGCATCGCGAGCCTACCTGTAGCGCAGTTTCCGAACATCGTCCCGCCTGAGATTAGGTTGCAGGCCACGTACGTAGGTGCCGATGCGCAGGCCCTGGAGCAAGCCATCGCCACGCCGATCGAACAGCAAATAAACGGCGTGGACAACATGGACTACATGTACTCCTTAAACGCCACGGCCAACTCACAGACGACCATGAACATCGATTTTGATGTCCAAACTGACCCCAATATGGACCTGATCCTCACCCAGTCACGCGAGACCCTCGCCGCCGGTCAGCTTCCGCCTGAGGTTAACAGTTATGGGGTGACCATCAAAAAGTCAACGACCGCTCCGCTCATGCTGGTCTCCTTGTTCTCCCCGCACGGCACTCGCGATTCAAAATTCATGGCCAACTACGCCTATATCAACCTCAACGATCCTATCGCACGCTTGTACGGTATCGGCCAGACGCAGGTATTCGGCGCGGGGAAATATGCGATGAGGCTATGGGTGAAGCCTGACCAGTTGGCGAAGCTGGGTATCACAGTCACGGATATTGTTAACGCCGTTCAGGCGCAGAACACGGTGAATCCGGCCGGACAAGTCGGCGGCGAGCCCGCTCCCGACGATCAGCAATTCACCTATTCCGTTCTTGCTCAAGGCCGTCTGACCTCGCCGGAGGAGTTCGGAGAGGTGGTGGTGCGGGAAGCCCCGAATGGCGGGATCGTTCGCGTGAAAGACGTCGCGCGCATCGAGATGGGGGCTGACGACTACAGCATTGTCAGCCGCTTGAATGGCAAAAACGCCGCGATCGTTGCCGTCTACCAGCTACCCGGCTCTAATGCGGTCCAAACGGCCGCAGGCGTCCGGAGGCTGATGTCTCAGATGAAGCAGCGGTTCCCGGACGACATGGATTACGTCATATCCCTTGACCAGACAAGCGCAGTTACGGAAGGCATGAGGGAGATCATTCAAACCCTTGTGATCGCCATCGTGCTGGTGATTCTGGTGGTCTACCTCTTCCTGCAGGACTGGCGCGCGACGCTGATTCCATTGCTGGCTGTGCCAGTCTCACTGGTGGGCACGTTTGTTTTTTTTCCGCTGTTCGGTTTCTCGATCAATACGCTTTCAATGTTCGGATTGGTGCTGGCCATCGGCTTGGTGGTGGACGATGCCATTGTCGTCGTCGAGGGCGTGCAGCGCCACATCGAGGAAGGTCTTGCTCCGAAAGATGCCGCTCGAAAGGCCATGGAAGAGCTCTCAGGACCGGTCATTGGTATCGCCTTAGTTCTCTCGTCGGTGTTTGTGCCAACTGCCTTCATTCCTGGCATCACCGGGCGACTCTATCAGCAATTTGCCGTGACGATCGCGATCTCGGTGATCCTCTCGGCCTTTAACGCCCTAACGTTGAGCCCCGCCCTTGCCGGGCTGCTCCTGCGGCCAAAGAAGGAGAGCCGCGGGCTGCTCCGAAGGTTCTTTGACTGGTTCAATCGCATCTTCGAGCGCACCACGCAAGGCTATGTCCATCTATCCGGCGTGTTGATTCGAAAAAGCGCCCTGTCACTGGTGGCACTGTTGGTCTTCGGCGTTGCCGGGCTGTTCTTTGGCGGCCGCGTGCCATCCAGCTTTCTACCCGATGAGGACCAGGGCTACGTCTATGTCAACATGCAACTCCCGCATGCGGCTTCGCTGGAGCGAACGGCAGCGGCATCCAGAGAGGTCGAGAAGATCCTCGCCAGCACGCCCGGCATCGAGTACACCGCAAGTGTGGTTGGCTTCAGTTTGCTCAGTTACGTCCGGACCAGCTACAACGCTTTCTACTTTGTCTCTTTGAAGCCCTGGAGTGATCGGAACACCAGGGCGGAGCAGTATCAGGAGATCAAGGCACGACTGAACCAGCAACTCAGCAAGCTTCCGCAGGGAACGGTCTTCACCTTCTCGCCGCCGGCGATCCCGGGAGTCGGCACTTCCGGCGGATTCCAGTTCGTCCTGGAAGACCGTGCCGGACGGGATGTCCAATTCCTGGCCAACAACCTGGACAAGTTCCTGGCGATTGCTCGCAAGCGTCCCGAAATAGGCACGATCAGCACTACCTTTTTGCCAACCGTGCCGCAGAAGTTCGTGAAGGTCGACCGGGACAAAGTGCTAAAGCAAGGCGTCGCCGTGAGCGACGTCTACAGGACCATCCAGGCTTTCATGGGAGGGCTGTTCATTAATTACTTCAACGATTTCGGCCGTACATGGCAGGTATACGTGGAGGCGGAATCGCCTTACCGGTCGAATCTGGAGAACGTGGGGCAGTTCTACGTGCGAAACAACGCTGGCGAAACGGTGCCCCTTTCTACGCTGATGAGGTTCCAGTCGCGTGACGGCCCCGAATTCACGATGCGCTACAACGAGTACCGCTCGGCGCAAATCAACGGCAGCGCCGCGCCCGGTTATAGTTCCGATCAGGCCACAATGGCCCTGGAAGACGTCTTCAGGCAAACCATGCCAGGCGAAATGGGCTATGACTACATGGGCATGTCGTTTCAGGAGCAGAAGGCACGGCAGGGAGTCTCGTCTTCGGTGATCTTCGGGTTTTCGCTACTATTCGTATTCCTGATTCTAGCGGCGCTTTACGAAAGCTGGTCGCTTCCGTTCAGCGTGCTCCTGAGCACGCCGGTGGCGGTATTCGGCGCCTTCGGAGTGCTGTGGCTGCGCCGCGTGATCCTCGGTTACCTGCTGCCGCCGTACATGGTGCAGATCGAGAATGACGTCTACTCGCAAATCGGTTTGGTAATGTTGATCGGTCTCGCCGCCAAGAACGCGATCCTGATCGTCGAGTTCGCAAAAGAAAAGTATGAGCACGGGATGACGCTCGCCGAGGCCGCACTGGACGGCGCCAGGCTGCGCTTGAGGCCGATTCTGATGACGTCGTTCGCCTTTATTCTGGGCTGTGTTCCCCTGTGGACCGCGTCCGGAGCGGGGTCGGTGGCGCGCCAGATCATGGGCACCACGGTCATCGGAGGGATGTTGGCCGCTAGCGCTATCGGCATCTTCTTCATTCCTGCGATTTTCTATCTGATCGAGAAGGTCTCATTCGCTGCGCGCGTGCCGGGGAATGATCCCCCGTTGCTTCCTTCACCTCAGCACGGAGACTGAAATGAATTACCGGGCGACTGCTGTTTTGATTGCCGCGGGTTGGGTGACCGGTTGCACCGTCGGGCCGAATTATCACCGGCCCGCCGTGCAGGTGCCACCGACTTTCCGCGCTCCGGACCCACTGCCCCCGGCGCAGGCAACGTCGATGGCGGATCTCAAGTGGTGGGAAGTCTTCAAAGACGAAAGACTCCAGGATCTGATTCGCGCCGCGCTCGCCGCGAACTACGATCTTCGCACCGCCGTGGCTCGCGTGGAAGAGGCACGCGCCAACCTCGGCGTGACGCGCTCAAACCAATTCCCGCAGGTCAGCGCAAGTGGGAATCTCCAAATTACCCGCCTTTCGAGAGATGGTGCATTTGCGCTGCCGGCCTCGCTGGTGCCTTCCCAAAACCGGAATTGGGGCGAGGCAGGGCTGAATCTTCTGTCGTTCGAAGTCGACATCTGGGGAAGGCTTCGGCGCGCCACGGAGGCGGCTCGCGCGAATCTGCTGAGTGCGGACGACAATCGCAAGGAAGTAGTGTCCACGCTGGTGAGCGATGTCGCTACCGCTTACCTCCATCTGCGCGAACTGGACTACGAGTTGGCGATTTCGAAGGAGACGCTCGCCACCCGGCAGGACTCGCTGAACCTCACGATCAGCCGCCAAACCGGCGGAGTCGCCACGCTGCTCGATCTACGGCAGGCCGAACAACTGGTGGATACGGCGGAGGAGACGATCCCAACGCTTCAACAGCAGATCGAGCAGACCGAGAATCAGATTACTCTGCTGCTGGGCCGGAACCCCGGCGGAATCGTCCGCGGCGACGACTTCATGAAGCAGACACTGCCACCCGAGGTGCCCGCCGGATTGCCGTCGGCACTGCTCGAAAGACGCCCGGACATTCTGGCCGCGGAGCAGAACCTGGTCGCGGCCAACGCGAATATCGGCATCGCGAAGGCCGAGTATTTTCCGCAGATCAGTCTGAGTGGATTTCTGGGCGGGCAGAGCACGCAATTGTCGAGCCTATTCAACGGCCCGCACAGCGCCTGGACTTTTGTGCCGCAGATTTCTCAGCCGATCTTTACCGCCGGCCGTTTGAAGTCCAACGTGAAGTTTGCCCAAGCCCAGCGGGAGGACGCGCTCGTCCAATACGAGAGGAGCATTCAAACGGCGTTCACCGACGTCTCGAATGCGCTGATCGCTCATCAACGGGTGCGAGAGGGCCGTGTCAAGCAGGAGGCGCTGGTTCGAACGCTGCAGGATCGGACGCGGCTGGCGTACCTGCGTTATCGAGGCGGCGTCGACACGCAGCTCAATGCGCTCGATTCCGACCGGGACCTGTTCCAGGCACAACTCAGTCTCGCGGAGATTCGTCTCAACGAGTTGTTGAGCGTGGTCCAGCTTTACAAGGCGCTTGGCGGAGGCTGGAGTTAAGTGCCACTCGCAAACTTCAAAGACAGCGCGCTCATCAACCTGATACTGGCGGGCCGGACAGAATGCTTTATGGTTTTGATGAACCGCCATTTGCCGGCAGTGAGGAGGTGCATCGGCTCAATGATGCCGAACAAAACCAATGCGGACGACGTCCTCCAGGAGGTCTTGATAAAAGTCTGGCGCCGCTTGTCAACCTTCCGGTCAGAGTCCACCTTTCGCGCGTGGATGACTCGTGTCGCCATCAATGAAGCCTTGCAGTGGTATCGCCGGGAGCGGAACAGCCCGACCTGTCAGGCGTTCAGCGATTCCGACACCTTCGCTTCTCCTGACGAATCGCCGCTCCAGGCCCTCACTCGCGCGGAAACAACACAGATCGTGCGTAACGCAGTGGTTAAACTCCCGGCAAAATACAGGCAGGTCCTGAACCTTCGGGAGTTCGAACAGCTCAGACTGGGAGAAATAGCCGAGTCGCTCCACACGAGCATTCCGGCTGTGAAGACACGGCTGTTTCGGGCGCGGCGCATGCTCGTAACGGTACTCCAGCGACCGAAAGATCGTGAAAATCGAAAAAGTCAGGGCACAACAAAATCCTAGGAATATTTCGCGGCTCTGGTGCAAAGTCGCCTAGTGTTGGATAATCGCGGCGATGGCATCCGCGGGAAAAGCAGAGGCTCTGTTCAAGGGTCGGCAGTTCGATCAAGAAATCATCGTTGTGTGCGTTCGATGGTATTTGCGGTACAAGCTGAGCACGCGTGACCTAGTGGAAATGATGGCGGAGCGCGGAGCCGTGCTCGTGCACACGACGATTCTGCGTTGGGTGCAGCGCTACGTGCCGGAATTCGAGAAGCGCTGGAGCCGGTATGCGCGGCCGGTTGGCGGCTCGTGGCGATGTGACGAGACTTATATAAGAGTGAAGGGCCGGTGGACCTATCTGTACCGGGCCATGGATAAAGTCGGGCGAACGGTCGATTTTCATCTCAGCGAGAGGCGGGATGTAAACGCTGCGAAACACTTCTTCCGTCAAGCGATGAAGAGTGTTGGTACGCCACGAGTGATCACTCTCGATGCCTACGCCGCATCACATCGTGCGGTGCGGGAACTGAAGGCGGAAGGCAGGCTGCCGCGGCGGGTCCGGGTGCGGTCGAGCAAGTATCTCAACAATATGATTGAGCAAGACCATCGGCGAATCAAGCAGCGGACCAGCCCGATGCTCGGATTCAAACGGTTGGATAACGCGGCCGTGACGATCAGCGGCATCGAGCTTGTACAGAAGATTCAGAAGCATCAATTTAAGACCGGCAAGTTGGGTGGCCGCTCAGCCACAATGCCGGAACTGTGGAATGCTGTACTGGCCGCTTGATCTGAAATTTCGAGAAATTCGAAGGCGCACAGCCCGCTTACGAACTTTGCACCAGAGCCGTGAAAAGCCCCTTTCTATCCAGGACAGGGCTGCCTGAACGGGACTCATTCGGTTTTGCGGCAGCTCTCCGACTTGGCCCACTAAAGGCGCGATGATGCTCTCCTCAAACGGATCAGTCTGCATATTTTTGATCTCGGCAACAAAAAGGGCGCCGTTGGATACCGGCGCCCTTGCTCCATGGACTTAACTGCACCCGGTTGTCAACTCCGAGGATTCTTCGTTTCCGCGGCGGTCTTGCGTGCGTCCACGCCTTATTCTGGCTGAAACACCTTGCGCGCCAGTTCGCAGAACTTCTCCACAACGGGCGCATCATTTGTCTTCGAAACAATCATTCCGATTTGCGAAGGCGGCAATCGGTCGCTGATTGTGCAAGCG